>CAKSJU010000001.1 GCA_934463455.1 uncultured Clostridia bacterium
TAAAAACCGTTAGGACAATGTTCACAAATGTAAAAAGCATACCCCCTTTTGAAGTCACCGCAATGAATCATTTTATCAACATTTTCAATAACAGTATCACGGATTTTAATGTTAGAATTAAGAAGTTTATGGAAATGATCTGAAAAAAATGTTTTGTAAAATACTCATATGTATATTATACCACAGAATTAGAAAAAAGAAAAGTCTACCCCTCAAGATTGAGGGGCAGGGGTGTTGAGGTGCGAGTCATCGCACTTTTTTATATACATTAATAATCTTAAGGTTTACACAAAATGAGGGATTGCCCCACAATTTTCCATTTCTTATCCGTTTTTGAAAACTCATCGTCAAGCCATTGCTTTTGTGTTTCCAAATCACTTTCCGTATTCAAAATAACAAAATGCGCATTTCCGTAGTCAAGCGAAGCTGTTGTTCCCTCGGGTATCGGAGAAGGTGCTTCGCTGCCGGGGGCATTCCCGAAATATTCTTTAAAAAGCTTTGCATAGGTTGTGCTTTTTTGGTCATGGTTGCCTACAACCGGAATAAACGGCTTGTCTGTAAGATTTCCGCTGTTTTCATAAAGCATATCCATTTCAGCCGCGTTATCGTTATTATCCGTAATATCGCCGGTATGAACGGTAAAATCATAATTTTCGTCTGCCAAAGCGCGGTAAGCCGTCCCCACTCGGCAAACTGATTGCCGGTTGAAGCCTACGTATCCGATACGTGCAAAAAAGAAAATTCATTTTTGTCGGTGTCAATGTTAAGCGGCACGGCTTTGATTTCCTTATTTCTTTTAAATTCCGTATAAGTCCATTCACCGTCCCCGGAACAGCGCAGTCCGACCTCGCCGATGTCCGCGGTTCTGTAATCAATTTTTGCAAAATCCTTTGCATTATTATCCGTATCCGAAAAATTAACTCGTCTTATTGCTTTTTGTTCCGTCAACAGAAGCAAAAAGCTTTGCTGATGCCTGTATAATTCCCGATGTTGCATCGTAACCGCTGTCTTTGTCGCCTGTCAGCGATGATGTATAATAAAAAGCAGCCAAAATTTCATCCGTTGCGGCAAAAGCCTGAAACGGTGTAAAACAACTTAAAACAAATGTTAATGAAATAATGAAACTAAAGATTTTTTTCTGCATAAAATTCATTCCTTCTTTTAGAATAAACAAATATTTATTTGAAAGTAAAGTCCTCTGCACCGCTGTCATCCAAAAACAAATCGGAGACATCAAGCTTTTTGCCGTTGACAGATATATCCGAAATGCTTATGCCGCGGTATTTGATATTTTCGGCTTGCGAGATGAAATGAACGGCTATATAGGGCTTGTTATCCTTTAGCCATAATTTATCATCGTAATAAACATTTATATTTTTATAAGTAACATCGTGAACTCCGCGGGCTTCAAAATCAGAGGTATCTACATCGGGAGCCTCGGGCATGCCCCAAAGCTTGCGTGTTTCGGAGGTTCTGTACAGGCCGTTGTTTATATTAATTAAAATAGGTATCGCCTGAGTATTTTCTTTGTTATATTTCATCTCGTCCGTTTCCTGATACTGAGAATCGGTATCAAACGAATTGTATTCCACATTTATATTTTCAAATACAACATTTGAAATTTCGGCATAATCTCCGTTGGATATGTCGAGAGCTATTCCGCCGCCGCGCAAAACATCGCAGTTTTTAAAGCCGATATTGTCATATGCTCGGCAGCAGGTTTCTATGCCCACTTCGCAGCATTTGCCCCAATCGCACCAAAGCACGCAGTTATCGGTGTGAATGTTTACATTATCGAGATGAGCATAGCGGTCAATTCCTTTTATTGTGATGGTGTCGTCAAAGGAATGAATAAAAGAATTTTTTATAAATATATCGCGGCAATTCACAATATCGATTCCGTCGGTATTATAGCGCCATTGTCCGAATATTTTTATATTATCCGCTGTTACATTGCGGCATGCGAACAGATTAAGGCACCATATTGCCGAGTTTTTCATGCCGACGCCCTCAATTTTTATGTTGTTACATTCATAAAATTTCATATTTCCGTTGGCATAATCTTCATAGCAATGTATGCAGAAGCGCTCTTCGTTGCTGTCATCCAAAATACCGTTTCCGAAAATATGTATGTTTTCGGCATTTTCGGCAAATAAGCATCCGAAAACAAGTGCGTCTTTATCAACATATACACTTTCGTTGCTTTTTAAAGTGATTTTGCCCGGGTAGTGAATACCGGCACCGAAAAAGTAGGTTACATCGCTTTCTTTCGGAGCGGCAATAGGTTTGCTGTTGAAGATATAAAGACAATGGTGATAGCTGTCGCACTCCAAAACAAACTGTCCGTTTTCTTTAAGCGAAAAGCTGATTTTTCCGTTTTCATCGGTGTATGAAACATTCTTTGAATACGGTTTTATAAGTATTTTTTCGTATTTGCGGTTTACAATAACCTCTAATTTTATTTCCTCATCGCTTACTATATTTACATATGAAGCAAGCTCGGTCTGCTCGATGGGTCTTTGAAATCCCGTCCAGACTCTGTTAAGCGGATATTGGGAGATACGGCAGGTATAAACGGGAATTTCCCCGCCGTTTACAAATACTCTGTAATCCTCCGAAATCGGCTCGATATAGTTATAAACCGATTTTGTGTAGTTGTGTTCGAATTTTGAATAAGTATACATACTTTTCCTCCAAATGACTGTTTTAATTTAGTTATATAATATCATATTTAATTTACAATTTCTATTGACTTTTAGACAAAAAATGTTGTATAATCGTCATATAATATAATGGGGAGGAATGAACGTGGAAGATAAAAGCTTTAGTCTCGGCGGTATCAAGCCGTTTGATTTTATGATAAAATATTCAAAGATGAACAAGTATAATCACACCGACGGAATAGACGCACATACGCACAGCGAATGTGAAATTTATATTAATTTGACGGGCGATATAGCATTCATGGTTGAGGACAATATTTACCAGGTTAAAAGAGGTAATGCAATAATAACGAGACCTAATGAATGGCATCATTGTATTTATAACAGCGATGCGGAGCAGCGGCTTTTCTGGATTTTGTTTTCATCGGACGGAAACGAAGCTTTTTTGGATAAGTTTTTCAAGAGAAAAAACGGAGAGAAAAATCTGATTGTGCTTTCGCAGGAAAAAAGTGAAGAGCTGATTGATTTATGTTATAAGCTGCTGGATAAAAAAAAGAGTGATATTAAAAGATATATGTACTTTTTTGAGCTTCTCGGATATTTGGAGGACAGTGAAGCGTCGGTGGCTTCGGATAATTTGTTAGGTGCTGATGTTGAGCTTGCAATAGAGTACATAAACCACAATATGAGCCGAAATGTAAGTATAAAGGAGGCTGCCGCACACGCATTTGTGAGCGTAAAAACATTGGAAAGGCATTTTATAAAATGTCTTAACATGTCACCGGCGGAGTACATAAGGTACAAACGTCTTGTTCAGAGTGTTGAAATGCTCAGAGAGGGGAAGAGCGTTACCGAAGCGGCAATGGAGACGGGATTTTGCGATACTTCACATTTTATATATTCTTTTAAAAAGCATTTCAAAATGACACCGCTGGAGTATAAAAAGAAAGCAATAAAATAATGGGCTGTTAAAAAGGTTAATAACAGCCCATTAGTCTTTAGAGGTATTTATTTTAAAGCAACAGCTTCTTTTGCTTTAGCTGCGATATTTTCGGCAGTAAGTCCGTATGCTTTCAAAAGCTCGGCAGGTGTGCCGGATGCTCCGAAACGGTCGGTGCCGACAATTTTTACCGGTACCGGTTTTGCAGCGGCAACAACTTCGCATACCGCACTTCCGAGACCGCCCATTATATAATGTTCTTCGGCGGTAACGATTGCTCCGGTTTCTTCTGCGGCTTTTGCGATTATTTCCGAATCAATCGGTTTGATTGTATGGATGTTGATAACCCTTGCGTCTATGCCGTCGGCTTTTAAAAGCTCTTTGGCTTTGAGTGCTTCGCCTACCATAAGTCCGGTAGCTATTATTGTTACATCCTTGCCGTCCGCAAGTGTTACGCCTTTTCCGAGTTCGAATTTATAATCTTCAGAATTTACGTCATCGACAGCAAGTCTCCCGAAGCGCATGTATACGGGACCGTCATGGTCAATTGCCGCTTTTACGCATGCCATAGCTTCGATGTCATCGGCAGGGTTTAATATAACCATGTTGGGAATTGTTCTCATTAAGCCTATGTCTTCGAGGCATTGATGAGTTGCTCCGTCTTCGCCGACAGAAATTCCGGCATGTGTTGCACCGATTTTTACATTGAGATTGGGATAAGCTATTGAATTGCGTATTTGTTCGAATGCTCTTCCTGCCGCAAACATTGCAAAGCTTGAAGCAAATGCGATTTTACCGGCAGCGGCAAGCCCTGCGGCAACGCTCATCATATTTCCCTCTGCAATTCCGCAGTTTATAAATCTTTCGGGGTATACCTTTTTGAACATTTCTGTTTTTGTTGATTTTGAAAGGTCGGCGTCAAGCACGACTATTCTTTCATCGGCACCGAATTTTGCCAGTGCCGCACCGTAGGATTCTCTTGTAGCTTTTCTTGCCATTATAACGCCGCCTCCTCTTTTGAAATTAATTCATCAAGCTCTTTTATCGCTGTATTGTACTGTTCTTCGTTCGGAGCAGCACCGTGCCAGCCCGCTTGATTTTCCATATATGATACGTTTTTGCCTTTTATTGATTTCATAATTACAACAGTCGGTTTACCTTTGGTTGCTTTTGCTTCGTTCACAGCACTTTCAAGCGAATTGAAGTCGTGAGCGTCCGCCAAAATAACATGCCATCCGAAAGCACGGAATTTTTCGTCAATCGGAGTCGGATTCATAACGTCTTTTATATTACCGTCTATCTGCAAACCATTGTTATCAACAAAGGCAGTCAGGTTGTCCAGCTTATAGTGAGCGGCAAACATCGCCTGTTCCCAGACTTGTCCCTCTTCAAGCTCACCGTCGCCGAGTGCTGCATATACTCTGTAGTCTTTTTTATCAAGCTTTGCAGCCAATGCCATACCTCCGGCAGCGGAAATCCCCTGACCGAGCGAGCCTGTTGACATGTCTACACCCGGAACTTTTTTCATTTCGGGATGCCCCTGAAGAATGCTTCCGTAGTGACGAAAAGTAGGAATTAAATCGGTGCTGAAATATCCTCTTTCAGCCAATACTCCGTAAAGCGCCGGTGCGGTATGTCCCTTTGAAAGAACAAATCTGTCGCGGTTTTCGGCTTTCGGATTTTTTGGGTCTATGTTCATTACATCAAAATATAAGTAAGCGAGCAAATCGGCAATTGAAAGTGAGCCGCCGGGATGACCCGACTTTGCACTGTACACAGCCGTAAGAGCATGCTTTCTTACTTTGTTTCCAATGATAGAAAGCTCTGTTTGTCTTTTTTTCTCCATTGTATTCAATCCTTTCTGATTTTTATAATATACTATTACTATTCGGGATAACCGATTAGCAGCAATTTTTTGCAGACTCGTAAGCTATTGACATAATTTCTTCAAGTCGTTTTTCTTCTTTGCCGAGATACAAATAACCGACAAGTGCCTCAAAACCGGTGGCTCGGCGATAATCGGTAAGGTCGGCGTTTTTCGGAACGGTTGCCGATTTTGCATTTCGCCCTCTTTTGTAGACGGCAAGCTCCGCTTCACTTAGCAAAGGCTCCAAAACCGTCATGCTGTTGCTTTGAGCGTGAGCTTTAACATATTCTATAGTATGCCGATGGAGCTTGTACGCAGGCATATCCTCGTGCTCTGCGATAACTCTTGTGCGGACATATACTTCATATACGGCGTCACCTATATATGCAAGCACAAGCGGGGCATACTGCGACGGCTTTTTTTCAGGCTTGTTCATTTTACTGCCCTCTTGTCCATTGTACTCCGGCGGGCGTATCTTTAAGCGTTATACCCATTTCGGAAAGCTTGTTCCGTATTTCGTCCGCTTTTGCCCAATCCTTGTTTTTTCTTGCTTCGGTACGGGCTTTGATAAGTTCTTCTATTTCCTCATCGGCATTGTTTTCGCGTTCCTTGTTGAAAAGACCGAGAACACCGCCGAGTTCTTTGATTTCAGACAGAATTTTGTCAATTATTTTTATCGAATTTGAATGTTCTGCCGAAATTGTGGTATTTGCGGCATAGACAATATCGAATATTGCAGCAATTGCGTCTGCTGTATTTAAGTCATCGTCCATAGCGGCGATGAATTTATCTTTCAGCTCATCGGCTTTTTCGGATAAAGCTTTTTCGGAAGCATTCAATTCTCTGTCTTCGGCACTTTTTTTGAGAAAATTCAAATTGTCGATACAGGTATAAACCCTTTCAACCGCTGATTTTGATTGCTCCATGAGTACATCCGAGAAATTTACCGGGCTTCTGTAGTGTGCCGAAAGCATGAAAAATCTTACCACTTCGGGGTCATATTTTGCGGTAATATCACGTACGGTAAAGAAATTACCGAGAGATTTACTCATTTTTTGGTTGTTTATATTGATATATCCGTTGTGCATCCAATAGTGTGCAAACGGAGCATTGTTTGCACATTCGCTTTGCGCAATTTCATTTTCATGGTGGGGAAAAATCAAATCTCTTCCACCCGAATGAATGTCTATTGTTTTGCCGAGGTATTTGTTAGCCATTGCGGAACATTCTATATGCCAGCCGGGACGTCCCAATCCCCAGGGGCTCTCCCAGGCAGGCTCACCTTCTTTTTGCTTTTTCCAGAGAGCAAAATCCATGGCATCTTTTTTGCTTTCGTTAACATCAATGCGTGCACCTGCCTCAAGGTCTTCAAGAGGCTGTTTTGAAAGCTTTCCGTAGCCGCTGAATTTTTTTGTGGAAAAGTATACGTTGCCGTCAACGTTATACGCATAACCGTTATCTATCAGCTTTTGCACAATTTCGATTATTGCGTCTATATTCTCGGTAGCCTTTGGGTGTACGGTAGCTTTTTTTATTCCGAGAGCTTCGGCATCTTTAAAGTATTCGCTTATAAATCTTTCACCGAGTTCTTTTACGGTAATGCCTTCACGGTTGGCACGATTAATCATTTTATCGTCAATGTCGGTAAAATTTTGTACAAATTTGACTTTGTATCCGATATACTCCAAATATCTTCTCATTGTATCAAAAATTATGAACGGGCGGGCGTTGCCTATGTGAAAATAATCATAGACGGTAGGACCGCAGGAGTACATTTTAACTTCGTTTTTGTCTATGGGGACAAAGTCTTCCTTTTTGCCGGTCATGGTATTATATATTTTCATTTGGATTATCTCCTTTGCTCATTTTACATTTATCTGTCAGTTTTTCTTCCAGCTCACGAATACGGCTTTCCAATTTTGAAATATGCACGGACATGGTACACATCTGCATGGAAATAGGGTCGGGGATTTTAACCTGGTCAAGGTCGGCACAATGTTCTATGCGCTTTCCCTCACGTTTTATAATCCGTGCGGGAACTCCGACACAGGTCGAATCGGGAGGCACTTCTGCCAAAACGACCGCACCTGCTGCGATTTTTGAATTATCTCCGACGGTGAAAGGACCTAAAACCTTTGCTCCGCTCCCGACCATGACATTATTGCCGAGCGTCGGATGGCGCTTGCCCTTTTCCTTACCCGTTCCGCCGAGGGTAACTCCCTGATATATGGTACAATCATCACCGATGATTGTTGTTTCGCCTATCACAACGCCCGTTCCGTGGTCTATAAAAAGTCCCTTTCCGATTGTTGCACCGGGGTGAATTTCTATTCCGGTCCAAAATCTGGCAAACTGCGAAATAAAACGCGCGATAAATTTACATTTATGTATAAAGAAAAAATGTGCAATTCTGTGAAATATCATAGCTTTGACACCGGGGTAAAGAAGTAAGACTTCAACGGGGTTTCTTGCTGCCGGGTCACGTTCGAGCACGGATTTTATGTCATATCTTAAATTTTTGAAAAACATGGCATATATACCTCCTTTACGTACTATTAAATTATATCTTATTTTAAACAAAATTACAACCCGATTTTTTAAATTTTCTTAAAAATACCAAAACCGACGTGAATATACAACATTCATAAGTCAATTTAAACAAAATCATAAAAAAACATATTGCATTTTTTAAAAATAATTTGCATTTTTAACGATAGTATGGTAAAATTTTAATATCAGAAATTTTTTCGGAGGGAAAAAACTATGAAAGCTATATTCGGTACTGCCGGAAACGGCGATTTATTTTATAAGGAAGGAAACAAAAAATCGGAGCAAATGCCACAATGGCTCAAAGGCTTCGGCTTGGACGCATACGAATATCAATGCGGCAACGGAGTGAGAATAGGTGAGACTTCGGCGCATAGTATAAAGGAAAATGCGGATGCAGCCGGAATTATTATGAGCGTGCATTCACCGTATTATATAAATCTTGCTACTCCGGAGGAGGAAAAAAGGATAAAAAGCGTAGATTATATTATGCAGAGCGCAAATGCCGCAAAAATGCTGGGTGCGGAACGTGTTGTGGTACACAGCGGCGCACTCGGAAAGCTTACGCGAACAGAGGCAACGGACTATGCAAAGCTTACATTGCGCATTGCGGCGGAAGAGCTGGAGAAAAACGGTTTCGGAGACATTCGTCTTTGCATAGAAACAATGGGCAAGATAAATCAGCTTGGTGATTTGGATGAAGTTATGGAGCTTTGTCTTTTAAATGAAAAATTTTTGCCGACAATAGACTTCGGACATCTTAATGCAAGGTGGCAGGGGACTGTCAAAACGGAAGATGATTATGATAAAATTGTCGGTACGATTGAAAATAAGCTTGGCGCGGAGAGAGCAAAGATTTTTCATGCGCATTTTAGCAAAATAGAGTATACAAAAGGGGGAGAAAAAAAACATCTCACCTTTGAAGATAATGTTTTCGGACCGGAATTTGAGCCGTTGGCAAAAGTTTTGGTAAAAAGAAAGCTTGCGCCGCATATAATCTGCGAATCCGCCGGGACACAGGCGGAGGATGCGCTTGAAATGAAACAAACATATAATAAATATTTGGGAGAGCAGTGATTGACATGGAAGAATTAATTAAAAAAGCGGGCATACTTATTGAAGCGTTGCCGTACATTCAGAAATTTTCGAATAAAACGGTTGTAATAAAGTACGGCGGAAACGCTATGATAAACGAAGAGCTTAAAAACTCGGTTATGGAGGATATAACCCTTTTGAAATTTATAGGTCTTAACCCTATTGTTGTTCACGGAGGGGGACCGGATATATCTGCCGCACTTAAACAAAATAATGTAAAAAGTGAATTTATAAACGGACTGCGTGTGACCGACAGCGAGACCATGCAAATAGCTCAAATGGTTTTGGTAGGTAAAACAAACAAAGAAATAGTTTCACTTTTAAACAGTAACGGAGGAAAAGCTGTCGGCTTCTGCGGAATTGACGGAAGCTTTATAAAGTGTAAAAAGCAGTATACAAAGGTAGACGGCAAGGATGTGGATTTGGGCTATGTCGGCGAAATTACCGAAATAAATCCGCATTTGATTAAGTATATATCCGAGGATGCGTATATTCCGGTAATTGCTCCGATAGGAACGGACGATGACGGACAAAGCTACAATATCAATGCCGATACTGCAGCCGCTGCGATTGCTGCCGCCGCATCGGCGGAAAAGCTTATTTTGCTTACGGATGTTGAGGGTGTTAAGGATTCTGACGGCAATGTTATTTTTGAAACAGGCAAGGAGGAAATATTTGACCTGATTGATAAAGGAGTAATAAACGGCGGAATGATTCCGAAGGTGCTCGGCTGTGTGAATGCGATTAATGCAGGAGTCAAGGGCGTACATATTATAGACGGACGTGTTCCGCATTGCCTGTTATTGGAGATTTTCACAAAAACAGGAATAGGGACACTGATAAAGGGTACAAATTATTAAAAATACGTATAATCTCATATTTTAATGAACATATTAGGGGCGGCCACACAGGACCGCCCCTACAAATATACGTTTTGCTTATACTCATTCAAAAACAAAAGTACGGAACTGCTTATACTAATTTTCCCATAATTCCGTGCGGAGTGATTTCTTCCGGCAGTACATTATGATATTCTCCGGAAAGCTTTTGCTTTGTCGGCACTATTACGGTAAGGTAATTATCCGTTTTTCCCTCAAAGCAGCCGTCAAAGCTGTGGCAGGGCTGTTCGAACAAGACCTCGACGGTTTTCCCGAGAAAGCTTTTTTGATATTCTTCTTTTGTTTGATTGGTGATTTTTATGATCTCTTTGCTTCGCATTTCTTTTATTTCGGCAGGTACCTGGTCGGGACGCGCCGCAGCGGGAGTTCCCTGCCTTTGCGAGTATTGGAAAACATGTGCTTCGGCAAATTTTATTTTTTTCGCAAATTCGCACGTCTTTTTAAACTCTTCCTCGGTTTCGCCCGGAAAACCTACCATTATATCTGTAGTTATCGCAACCTCCGGGAAATTTTCTCTTAATCCTATTACAATATTTTCGTATTCGTCACATGTGTATTTTCTGTTCATGCGTCTTAGTGTTTCGTCACAGCCGCTTTGAAGTGAAATATGAAAATGGCGGCAAAGCTTATCACATGATTTAATACCGTCAATAAATTCTTTGTTAAGAGTCATCGGCTCAATAGAGCTTAATCGTATGCGCCGGATACCTTTTATTTTGTTTACTTCGTTAATAAGCTTTGATAAGCTGCAGTCTCCGAGGTCTGCTCCGTAGGAAGCGACATGTATTCCGGCAAGGATAACCTCTGTAAAGCCCTCGAGTGAAAGGCGGTTTACCTCCGCGAGAACTTCGCCGAACGGACGGCTTCTTATCGGACCTCTTGCGTAAGGAATAATGCAGTAGGAACAAAACTGATTGCAACCCTCCTGAATTTTTATATATGCTCTTGTACGCCCGTGATATGTTTTTACCGAAAGTTCTTCAAATTCATGTGTGCTCATAATATCACTGACGGCATTTTTAAAAGTATCGGAGGAAATCTCCTCGACAAGAGAAACAATATTTTTTCTGTCCTTTGTACCGACAACAAGGTTTACTCCCTCTATGCTGCCGACAGCTTCGGGTGCGGTTTGAGCATAACAGCCGGTTACGGCGACAACCGCATTGGGGTTGTGCTTTTTTGCACGCCTTATTATTTGCCGCGATTTTCTGTCGCTCATGCTTGTTACAGTGCAGGTGTTTATAACATATATATCGGCATATCCGTCGAAATCACATATTTCATATCCTGCTTTTGAAAACAGCTCGGTCATCGCCTCTGTTTCGTATTGATTGACCTTGCAGCCGAGCGTATAAAAAGCTGCTTTTTTCATGTAATTCCCCTCTCATAAATTTTACATTTTAGTAAGTTTTAATCAATTATTGGTATAAATAATAGTATTATTATATAAAAATTTTTAATAAACTTCAATAGTTCTTGACTAAATAAAAAAAAAGTTGTATTATATAAACAAGAAAAGGCATGTAATGTGCAAAACTTTTCTTAAAATCATAGTATAAATTTGCTGTTATTAAGGAGGACTAATTATGAGGACATTTAATCTAATGTTAAATTCAATTAATGATGTAAAGGATTTTGTAAACATAGTATCGAAGTATGATTTTGATGTTGATTTGACATCGGGCAGATATGTTGTTGACGCTAAGTCAATAATGGGCATTTTCAGTCTTAATTTGTCAAAACCTATAAAGGTTGAAGTACACAGTGATGATTGCGACGCTTTCATTGATGAATTGAAAAGATTTATCGTTGATTGATTAAAAAAAGCTGTGAAAAGGACGGGGATTAAATTCCTCGTTTTTTTTGTGGATGAATACTTGAAATTTGTATAATTGTATGGTATTATTAAATAAAAGTGTCTTATTCGTCTGCGGTAAGATAAAAAAAGTTTTGCAGGCAGAAAGGATTAATAAAGATGGCAAGGAAAGCAAGAGAAAAAAGCAGTACCGGCATATATCATATATTGCTGCGGGCAAATAATAAATTGTTTTATGATGATAAAGACAGAGAGTATTTTGTGTCACTCATAAAACAATATTTTAAGGACGGAGTATCGGTTTACGGTTACAGAATTGAAGATGACAGAGTTCATTTGGTAATAAAAGAGGGAGATAAAACTATTTCTCAGGCTTTAAAGCCGTTTTGTACTTCATACGCAAGATTTTTCAACCGAGAGCACAATGCGGACGGAAAATTGTTTGACGGGCGTTTTAAAAGCGAGCCGATAGAGGATAATAAAATGCTTGCGCGTACGCTCGGATATTTGTACAGAGACAATCCGGACAGCTTTAAAAAGGATAAGATAATAGACCGTTCGGAGATTAAATCGGTAAAGCCGGATAAAGAAAAGCCGTACCTGGCTATGGATGAATATGTTTCGATGTCGGAAAAGGAAATAAAAGCTGTTGTTGATTTTCTGTGCAGCGGAATTGAAAATTTCAAAGAACTTTCCGATGCGGAAAAATTCGCGGCGGTGCAGAATGCGGATACTGCATCGAGACTTAAAGGCACAACAATAAGAAAGACACTCGGGATAAAAGAGACGGCGAAAAAGAAAACCGAAGATAAAAAGGCACCGTCGCCGAAAAAGAAACCGGCAGTTCGCAAAAAAAGCCCGGAAAAGAAAAAAACCACACCGACAGAAAAACCTGAAAAAACGGCAGAGGAAGCTCCGCAAAAGCCGGTAAAGAAAGAACTTCCCGTATGGCTTTTGTAAACGCAGCTTGATTACCATACAAATTTCATGAAAAGGAGGCGGTATATACGGATGAGAAAAAAATGATTGAGCTTATTCAATCGGGAGACGGAAAAGCGTTTTCATATCTTGTGGGTGAGTATCAGCAAAAAGTTATTAATATTTCGTTCGGTATGCTGTCCGACTATGAAGATGCCTGCGACGCAGCGCAGGAGGTGTTTGTAAAGGTATATCGTTCAATAGATAAATTCCGGGGAGAAAGCTCGCTTTCAACATGGATTTACAGAATAACAAAAAATGTATGCAGTGATTTTTTGCGAAAAAGGAAAGAGACATCGTTAAGTCTTGATGAGAAAAAAGAAGATTTTCCGAAAATAGAAGTGACCGACTGTACATATTCTCCTGAACATTCGGCTGAAAAGGGAGAAATGAAAAAAATAATCGGACAGGCAATTTCACAGCTTGACGAAAAATCAAGAGAGGTTATTATTCTTTACGAAGCGGAGGACTTAAGTTATGATGAAATTTCCGGGATTTTGCAGCTGCCTGTCGGAACAGTAAAATCAAGGATTAACAGGGCAAGAGAAAAATTAAAAAAAATATTATTGCCAAACAGAGAACTTTTTTTGTAAATATACGTCTAATAATATGAAAATTAGCTAATTGTAAAATTTACATTTTACAATTAACTAAATATGAAAATGAAAAGGAGGAGATGCCGATGAAGGAATGTGAAAGAGCTTCCGAAAAAGCAGAAAAATACATTGATAACGAAATGACGGCGGAAGAAAAACAAGAATTTGAAGCACATGTTGCGGCATGTCCTTCATGCAGGGAAGAGTTGGAATTTGCAAAAGCCGTAAGAGCGGCTGTCGGAAGCATGGAAAAGCCAAAGGTACCCGAAAATTTCATGGATAATATCAATAAAGCGATAGACAAAAAGCCGGAAAAACATTACATAAGCCGATTTACAAATTTCAGATTTGTTTCTACCTTGGCGGCTTGCCTTTTGATAGCAATTGTGCTTTCTGTAAACAATAACGGAAAAATAAACGATGAGCTTACCGAAAAAACAAGATTTCATGAAATTGCGAAACAGCCCGTCGGCGATATGATTTTGTCTAATGATACCGATAAAACCTCGGAGGATGCAGCTGCCGAAGAAAAGACGGAAAAAGAAAAAGCTGTCAGCATAAACAAAAACACAAAAAAAGAGGTAAAAACCGATAAAAAAGAAGAGCAAGTCAAAGAAACAGAAACAGCTTCATTTGATAAAAAAGAGTATCCAAAAGCCGAAGATACCGCAATAGCAGAAACGGAAAATACAGCTGCACCGGAGATGAAAAGCATTTCTTTAATCGAAGAGCATCAAGTTTTGTCGGAGAACAGTGTCGCAGATGCAGGAGCTGCGGATATGCAAGCCGAAAGTATGCCGCAAAATACATCGGAAAAATCTTCTGACAACGGTGATTTCGGTATAAGCGGAGCTGCATCCACGGGCGGTGGCGGCGGAGGAGACAGCGTGAGAATGTTTAAGGGCGAACAAGTAATGTATATAGATGAAGAACATTTCGAAAAAGCGAAAGAAGCCGCATTAAAATACGGTAAAGCTGCTGAGGAAGATTTTGAAATGGACGAATACGGATACGGCGAATTTTTGAAATATTTGGATTCGATAGGTGCTGAGTACAATTTATTAAATTCGTACGGAGATACAATTGTATTCTCTTTGGAAATTAAATAGCGGTTAAAAAAGGGATGTAAAAAAAGTCCGGAACGCAAAAAGGCATTTTTTTCTATCTCTTCAAAAGGCGGTGTACTTTTTATACACCGCCTTTTTTTAATAAATGTATAAAAAGTCCACTAAAATTATCAAAAAAGCTGCTAAAAAAGCAGAATAGCCCACTGATTTTTTCTCTTTTTTATGATAAAATTATAAAAAGAGTGAAAGCTCTGAACAATTAAAAAACAAAAGGTGGTATATATGATATTAAAAAACGGAAATGATGTTTTGGAATTATGCGAAAAATGCGGCTCTGTATTGTCGTATAAAATAAACGGCGGGGAGTTTATCGCAAAGGGTGCAAAACGTCCTTTGTTTACTTTTGCCTTGCTTGATAACGACGGCAGACAAATCAGGGTTAATTCTTCCGAAGCGGAAAAAATTATTTTGGAAAAGAATGAAAACGGATGCAAGCTGATTTTTGACGGAATGAAAAATCTTATGCTTGGTGCTGCTATAACGGTTGAAAAGAACGGCGAGAACGGTTTTAAATGGCATATAGTTGCCGAAAATAACACCGGTATGCTTCTTGAATGGATAGAATTTCCGCAGATAACCGTCCCGGATTCACTTGTCGGAGAGGGAGGAGATTCGGAGCTTTTCTGGCCTGCTCTTGAGGGAATGTTAATTCAGGATAAAACGGTACGTGAAAAATCGTGGCTTAATTATAGGGAAATAGGCTATCAAAATGAAACCTTCGGCGGTTTTTATCCCGGAAGCTGCCCTATGCAGTTTATGGCATATTATAACAAAAACGGCGGACTTTATTTTGCGGCACACGACCCGCACAGAACTCCGAAAACGGTTGAATTTCATGCGGATGAATACGGAATAGCTCTTGAATATCGCTTGTTTTGCAGCGGAGCTGTCGGACATTACGACCCGAATTTTGACATGGTAACCTCGTCGTTTGACGGAGATTGGAATGATGCGGCGGAAATTTACCGCTCGTGGATGCAAAGCAATGCAAAAATGCCGAAGAAGCTCAGCGAAGAAGACACAATGCCGAAATGGTTTGAGGAGTCTCCGATTGTTATGATATATCCCATTAAGGGTACGATTGACCACGGAGATATGACGCCGAACATGTATTATCCGTATAAAAATATTCTTCCGGTAACAGAGGAATTTTCGGAAAAAACAAACAGCCGAATTATGGCACTTCCGATGCACTGGGAGGGAACTGCTCCGTGGGCGACACCGTATGTTTGGCCGCCTTACGGAGGGGAAAAAGAATTTTGCGATTTTGTTTCGGCGGTGCATGAACAGGGAAACCTTGTCGGTGTATATTGCAGCGGTATAGGCTGGACGCTGAAAAGTTACTTAAATCCCGAGCTTGATTTGTCGGATAAATATGATGAATCGCTTATCTGCCGTACTCCTGATAATAAAATAGTATTTTCAAAGGTTATAGGAAAGCCGATACGTGATGGGTATGATATGTGCCCGGTGAGCGATAAGGTGGGAGACATAGTCTCGGGAGAGGTGCTGTCAATTGCAAAGAGCGGTGTTGACTATGCTCAGTATTTTGACCAGAATCTCGGCGGCGAAAGCTGCATTTGCTATGCGAGAGACCACGGACATGCTCCCGGACCGGGAGTTTGGCAAAATGAAGCGATGATAAAAATATTTAAACGGTTGAAGCAAGAGCTCGGAAAAATTAATTCGGATATGCTCATTGGCTGCGAATGTGCGGGAAGTGAGCCGTTTATCGAATATTTGAAATTCAGCGATTTGAGATACCCGGCGGCATTATTTATAGGCAAGCCTGTTCCGGCTTATGCATATTTGTTCCATGAATATTTGAATAATTTCATGGGAAATCAGTGCGTATGTGAAGCGGCGCTTGATTTCGGAGAAAATCCGGATTGCTTGCTGTTCCGTATCGGATATTCGTTTGCTGCCGGAGATTTGATGACGGTAATCCTCGGAAAAGATAAGCAAGTAAACTGGGCGTGGGGAACCGAATGGACCGTTGAACTTCCGAAACAGGAACCCATATTCGAGCTTATCAAAAACCTTAACGCATGGAGAAAAGCATCCCCCGAATTTCTTCATTTGGGCAAAATGGTTAAACCGCATCTCTTAAAAGGTGTGGGTGAATATGTTCTGCACAGAAAAGACGGTACAGATATAGTATATCCGTCATTGCTTACAACTCGCTGGGCTGATAAGGATGGAAAAGAACGCCAGGTTGTGGTAAATTATCTTAACAAAGAACAGAGCTTTGAGGCAGATTACAGCAGAGTTTATACCGCACCTGATTCCGAAGGAGAGGAATATACGGGAAAAATTACCGTAAAACCGCTTTCGGCTGTATGGTTTGAATAGTTGATGTAAAAAGGGGATGTTAAAAAACTCCGGAACAAAAAAAGGCATGTATTACTTGAAAAGTATATATGCCTTTTAACATCCCAATCTGTTATTTTATGTTGTATTTCTCTATGGCATCGGCGATTGCCCATGCAAGGCGGGATTGATAGTCCTCATTGTTAAGCTTTTTTTCTTCTTCCTCGTTGGACAGAAAACCGCATTCTACCAGAATTGCCGGTATCGGTGGATTTTTCATGAGAAAAAGAGTTTTATCCGCAGTTTTGACGGCTGTGGTTTTAGCTCCGGTAATTTCGCTCATTTTGAGTTGAATTTGCTCGGCAAGCGGTTTTATTTCACTGTGGTTTGCGGAATAGAATACGCGGAGACCGTTTATTTTTGAACTCGGGAAATAATTCATATGTATGCTGACAAAAAGGTCGGCATCGGATTTTTTCATTATTTCAAGTCTTTTTTTCATGTCTTTAACTTTCATTTCTCTTATCCCCGTGCCGTCCGAAAACAAACCGTTTTCGTCTGTTCTTGTCATGATTACTTTCATGCCCTTGCCCTCAAGAACTTCGCATAGCTTTTTTGAAATTGCGAGATTTATTTCCTGCTCTACGGTTCCGCGTGCTCCGACTGCACCGCCGTCGGGTATACCGTGACCAGGGTCAATGACTATGCATGGGTTATCATCGGTTAAAAAGGTTTTTGAATACGGTGAAAACTTGATTACCATGCCGAGAGAAATACCGACAACGGCAAAAATCAACCCCCATAGTATATTTTTGCGGGTAAAAAGAAAAAACAAGACAATCACTTCTTTGCATAATAAAATAATAGGTATATTTATTATATGCCGAAACAGAAAGCACAATTACAAAAGATAGTATGTAAAAAAACTCCGGAACGCAAAAAGGCAGTGTACTTTTTATACACTGCCTCTTTTGGTTTATTGAATTATCAGCCATTTATAACAACGGGTGTTGTATTGATATGAAGCTCGTTTGCTTCCGAAAGCGATACAATATTATCATCGTTGAAATCAATATCTATTGCCGTATCTTTGCCGAGCTTTGAATTTATTCTTGAAGAAATTGACAATTCTGCTTTTTCATCCGTCAAAACTTTGAAAGAAACTTTTGCGATATGTCCGTCGGTAAGTGCATTTCTTTCGGAATTTTGAAGTGAAGCAACCGAGGCAATTTTTAAACTGTCGGCACTGAATTGGTCATTTGCCGCATCCAAAACGCCGCGGTATTCCTTGTCGCCGCTTAAGTATGTATATCCGTTATACTCGAGCTTTGAGTGGTCGTATATAAGACCGAGAGTCATTGTGGAAAGATACATATCTTTATCCGAATATTTTTTCAGATTTGAAAGGTCAACATATACATCTATTATATCGTCCTTTTTTGCGGTTTTTGTATCACATGAGAGTGAAATTGACGGAATGTCTTCGCTTGCGTTATATGTCTTGTCCTCTGTTCCTTCGGGAGCTGTGTCAAATGTAACATTTCCGCCGGAAAGGGGATAATTTACCTCATAGCCGTCTGCACCCATATCACGCAAATATCTTGTATATGCTCTTGATGTGATGTTGATTGTTTGATTTTCCTGATTCCAATCAACCTTTGCGCCGATTGCTTCGAGTACGGCACGTACGGGAATCATTGTACGGTCGTTCATAACAACGGGAGGTTGATCAAGCTTTTGAACGTCGGTTTTTACATTCTGAACAGACGGATAATAGTAAAGATTCATCTCGTCGCTGCCTATTGTCAAAACTACAGCATTACGGTTGTCTCCGGAGGTGACGGTAACCTTTTTTTCTTCACCGTTCCAGTCTACTTTTGCACCTGCCGATGCGCAGACAAAACGGAGCGGAATGAGTGTTCTGTTGGTTTCTTCCATAATTACGGGACCCTGGTCTTCAAAAACCAGCTCGCGCTCGTCCACTATTATTTTTGGGGAAGTTTGTGCATTTGCCGCCGCAGCCGATAAAATCAGCATAACAGACGCGACCGCACCAATAATTTTTTTATTCATTTAAGTTCATGACCTTTCTGCCCGGAAAATATGTTTGCCGATTTACTCTCGGGCATGTAAATCGGATAATATCGAATATATTATATCACATATTTTATAAATAAACAATAAAAATTTTGTTTTTTTTAAAAATATACTGGAATTATTATAAAAAATATAGTATAATAGAAGAAAAATGTGCCGGGAGGGCTGTTGGTTTGGAAGTATTAATGACATATATATCGGATTTTTTGAAAATGTTTAAAATAACCGACGCAATTGACATTATAATTGTTGCGGTAATTATATATAATCTGCTTAAAATGATAAAGGAAACACGGGCAATTCAGCTTATCAAGGGAATTGTACTGGTATTTTTGGGCTGGCAGATAAGTGCGCTTTTAAATTTGACAACGATTAATTTTTTGCTGAGAAATACTATGCAGATAGGCTTGTTTGCAATTGTGGTTATATTTCAGCCGGAGCTTAGAAACGTGCTTGAAAGACTCGGTCGCTCCACTGCGGGAAATCTTCTTGCATTTAACGTAAATCAGACCGGCAGTGAAGAAACAGAAGAGGCAATTGAGGAAATAACCGAGGCATGCGTAAATATGTCCCATACCAAAACCGGTGCGCTTATAGTAATGGAAAGAAAAACAAAACTCGGAGATGTTATAAAAACAGGAACATATATCGGAGCGGAAACCACTTCTGCTCTTTTGGAGAATATATTTGTTCCGAACACCCCTCTTCATGACGGTGCTGTTGTAATAAGAGACGGCAAAATAAATGCTGCGGGCTGTCTTTTACCGCTCACCTCAAATATAAATCTGTCGCGCGAGCTGGGAACGCGTCACAGAGCTGCTATCGGAATGTCGGAAAATTCCGATGCGATTGTAATAGTTGTAAGCGAAGAAACGGGGAAAATATCTTTGGCGGTAAACGGAACGCTTACAAGAAACCTTAACGGCTCGACGTTAAAGCTTGCGCTTGTAAAAGCAATTTCCGCACAGCAAAATACGGATTTGGAAAAAATGAAATTTTGGAAGGGGAGTTCAAAATGAAAAATACGAAACCTCTTTTTGAACAGAAGATATTGCTTCAGATAATCTCGATTATTGCCGCAATTGTCCTTTGGTTCGCCGTAGTATATTCCGAAAACCCGTCTACCACGAGATTGATTACGAATATTAATATTTCTTTCAGCGGGGAAAAGGCTCTTGAAAAGAATGGCTTGATTTTTGTAAACCGTGATGAGTTGCCGGGAATTACAATTGAAGTGAGAGGAAAAAGAAGCGAGGTACAGAGTATTCTCAATTCCGTATCCGCAAAGGTTGACCTTACCGATATTACCGAAGCGGGTGAATATACGCGTGATGTAAGCTACGAAATTCCGAATTCGTCGGTTATGATAACAAAAAAAAGAACGACCTCGGTGAATATTGTTATAGAAAAATCCGTATCTAAGGAAATTCCGGTTGTTGTAAAGCAAAGCGGTGCGGATAAAAATAAGGATTATATAATAAAAAGCAGTGCTGAAATAAATAAACTTAAAATTTCCGGAACAGCGGAAGATTTGGCTAAAATCGGTACGGCGGTTGTGACTGTGGATGTATCGGAAATGAATGAAACCAATACCGGAAGTTATCCTATGAGCTTTGCCGACGGAAACTACAGCAGTGTTACGGCTTCAAACCATATTTCCGGAGCAAAACAGAGTATTGCTGTTGAAAATGAAGTTTATTTTAAGCAGACAGCCGAAATAAAGCTGTCGCCGAAGTATAACGACAGCGGGAAAAAAATAACCGTAAAAAGCTTTTCGCAGGATAAAATCGATGTGGGAGTTAAGGACGAAAATACCGAGACGACGGTTGTGTATGCTGAATTTAAAGATGAAAGTACTGCCGGCGGCAATGGGAAATATGAAATGACACTGATAATTCCCGAGGAAATATATTGTCCGGAAATACCGAAAGAGCTTACAATGGTGGCTGAAATAGCGGATATTGTAACAAGAGAAGTTCAGGTGACGCCGGGATATGAAAATGCCGCTTCCGGTACAACGGTGAATTTGTTTCCGATTTCTTTCCCTGTTTCGGCTACAGGTACCGAAGCGGAGCTTGCAGCGATAAAAGCGGAGGTTGATCTGTCAGGTCTGGAAAAAGGTTCGTATACGCTCCCGGTAGTGTTTAAAGGTACTGCAAAAATTAATGGGGAATACAGCGTGAATGTTACTATAGACTGATCGTACAAAAGACATTAATTAATTGTGAAAATTTAGTTTTACAACCAGTTAAAAAAGATATTGAAAGGATGAAGCAAAATGAATAATACAAAAAAACTGACAATCTTGGGTGTACTCGGAGCTTTGTCGGTAATCCTTGTTACTCTGATACATTTTCCGATTTTTCCCGCAGCATCATTTTTGGAATATGACCCGGCAGATATACCTATTTTTGTTGCGGCATTTTTGATAGGACCGCTGTCGGGATTTGTTCTGACGGTTGTTGTATCGGTAATTCAGGGAGTGACGGTGAGCTCGGCAAGCGGATATATAGGAATATTGATGCATATATTTTCAACCGGTGCCTTTGTGCTTGCAGCAGGGAATATTTACAGAATAAACAGAACAAAAAAAGGTGCGATGGCAGGACTTGCAGTTGGAGTGGCGGTTATGACCGCAGTGATGACCTTGTGGAATTTGCTGCTGACTCCGATATTTATGGGAGTGCCGAGACAGGCTGTTGCGGAATTGCTTCTTCCCGCAATTCTTCCTTTTAACATTATAAAATCGGGAGTAAATGCAATCGTTACCATGTTTGTTTATAAAAAAATATCAACCTTTGTCAATAAGCATATATCAAAGTAATATTTTGTATTTGACAATCGTAAAAAAATGGTATATAATAAATCAGTAGTAAAAAGAGCGGAAAGGATTTGTTTTAATATGGGTAGATTATTCGGCACAGACGGGATAAGAGGCATAGCGAATACAGAGCTTACTGCGGAGCTTGCTTTTAAAACCGGGCAGAGCGGAGCATATGTTCTGACAAAAACATCAAACAAAAGACCGAGAATTCTTATCGGAAAAGATACAAGAAAATCGGGAGATATGCTGGAAGCGGCACTTACGGCGGGACTTTGTTCGGTGGGAGCGAAGGTTATATCGCTCGGAGTGATTCCGACTCCTGCGGTTGCATATCTTACAAGACTTTATAAAGCTGATGCGGGTGTTGTTATATCAGCTTCACATAATCCGTGCGAATACAACGGTATAAAATTTTTCAACAGTGAGGGTTATAAATTAAAGGACGAAATCGAAGATGAAATCGAAGATTATATAACGGGCCGTAAAACAATAGAAAATCTGCCTACTCACGGTGCGGTCGGATATGTTGCAAAAAACCATGATGCTGTTGAAGATTATGTTAAATTTGCAATTTCAACAATTGATGTAAATCTTGAGGGTATGAAAATTGCAATCGATTGTGCAAACGGAGCAAGCTACCGGACGGCATTCACAGCACTTAATAAACTCGGCGCAAACGTTGAGGCAATTCACAATACCCCGGACGGAGTTAATATTAACGATAAATGCGGTTCGACTCATATGGAAAGCCTTTGCGAATATGTTAAATTAATCGGCGCGGATGTCGGACTTGCTTTTGACGGCGACGCGGACAGAATGCTGGCTGTTGACGAAAACGGTAAAATTATTGACGGAGACCAGATAATGGCTGCGTGTGCTTACCGGATGATGAAAGAAAACCGTCTCGAAAAGAATGCGCTTGTAGCTACTGTTATGAGTAATTTGGGATTGTTTATTGCGGGAGAAAAGCTCGGGATAAATATTCCTAAAACAAAAGTCGGAGACAGATACGTTTTGGAGGAAATGCTTGACAAAGGATATGTTATCGGAGGAGAACAATCCGGACATATAATTTTCCTTGACTATAATACCACGGGGGACGGACTTGTAAGTGCGCTTCAATTCTTGTCGGTACTAAAAAAGACTGGCAAAAAAGCTTCGGAAGCGGCTTCGATAGTTAATGTACTTCCGCAGGTTTTGTGCAATGCAAAGGTTAAAAACGAGCATAAAGAAGATTATATGAGCTTTGAAGAAATTGCGAATGAAATAAAGAAGCTTGAGGACGAATTTGCGGGAGAGGGCAGAGTACTGATACGTCCTTCGGGAACAGAGCCGCTGGTAAGAGTTATGATAGAGGGTAAGGACAAAGAATATATCGGCAGGAAAGCATTGGAGCTTGCGAAGCTTATTGAAAAAACCTGTTCGTAATAAAAACGGAAACGAGGGTCATAAAATTGGATTTTGTTTCTATAGATTTTGAGACAGCGACTTCGTATCCCAACAGTATTTGCAGCATGGGTATTGCTGTTGTGCACAATAATATTGTCACCGATACAAAAGAAATATTAATCAGACCGGAGCCGTTTGAATTTAACGATTATAATATAATGATACACGGAATAACTCCCGAGCTTGTTTCGGACAAGCCTAAATTCTGCGATATTTGGGAGGAAGTTAAGCCGATTTTGGACAATAATGTGGTTGCTGCGCATAATGCGAGCTTTGATATAGGCGCATTAAGAGCGACCCTTGATATGTTTGGGATTGAGTATCCCACGTTTGATTATCTGTGTACAGTAAAGCTTTCACAAAAAGCTTATCCCGAGCTGCCGAGTCATAAGCTTAATTTTATGGCAGAAGCACTCGGAATAGATTTCAATCATCATCGCGCGGGTGATGACGCATATGTATGCGCAAAGCTTTTGATTAGGATATTGGAGGATTTTGGAATAGATTCGGTAGAAGAAACCGAAGAAAAATTTGAAATAGGAATCGGCAGACTTTATCCCGGCTGCTACGTACCGTGTACAAAATCAAAGAAGAGCAAGGCGCGGAAAGTACATATGACAAGCGGAGTTCATAAATAAGTAACAAAATCTTCACAGCAAATCTATTGCTTTGAAGATTTTATTGTGATAGAATAAAAAATATATAGACAATACATAAATAATAGAGGATTGATATATATGAAAAAAACAATAGCACTTATATGCGCGGCATTGCTTCTTTCGGGGAATGTTCAAGCTTCCGATTTGAGCGGATGGGCGGAAACCGAATATGAGCTTGCTTCCGGAGCCGGGCTTTTGTCTTATGATATTGCGCAAAACTCATTCAGAGAAGATATAACCCGTGCGGAATTTTGCGAGCTTGCAATGAATTTGTTTAAGCAGATTTCAGATAAAGAAGTCTATACTCCGGAGGTGAATCCGTTTGAGGATTGTGACAGCCCGGCAGTAGAACAGGCATACGCTCTCGGAATTATAAGCGGAAAAAGCGAAAATGAGTTTGACCCGGACGGATATGTCACAAGAGAAGAAATGGCAAAAATGATTGTGAATACATTAAAAGCAGCAGAGATAAATATTGTTACGCTGCGTTCCGAGGCGGAAGAGCTGACGGATGGATTTGAAGACAAGGAACTGATTGCCCCGTGGGCATACGGTGAGGTTGCGTCTGCGCTTAAATATTCCGTGATGAGCGGTACTGCGGACAATCTTCTTTCCCCTAAAGAGGGAGCGGCACGCGAACAGGCTGTTGCGATGATAAGCCGTACGTATACGCAGTTTGCTCCCGAGAAAAATATTTACGAAATTCCCGAATTTATTTCTTTGGCTCAGGACACTGCCGCGGATATAAATTCAAATATAGAATTGACCACGGTGGACGGTGCGTATAAGTACATGGTGATAATCAAGGATTCCGACGGAAAAACGGTTGACTCTTTCACATCGGATAGTCCTAAAGTAAAGGCAGCTTTTGATAAATTAAACGAGAATATAAAATATACGTTATCGGCAGGCGTGGAATACAAATCCGGAATACAGGTTTTTTCCATACCGGTTGATGTGGTTTATAAGCATGACGCAAAGGTCATAACAGAAATAAAAAAAGACAGCCGGACACTGACCGCAAAAGAATTGAGGGTATTTCCGGGAGGAAATATATTTGAAACCGAGGAAGATGCTGCGCTGAATATGACTAATGTTACGGTTGATGTTTGGTGCGTAAATGACAAAGGCGAAAAATATGCCGCAAAAAAGACCCTTTCGGTTAATAAATATCTGGCAGAGGATGTTGTAAATATTTTCAAGGAAATATTTGAAGATCCGTCACGATTTCCTATAAAAAGTGTGGGCGGATATTATTGGAGAACTACCGCATTCGGAAGTATATCCCAGCATAGTTACGGTACTTGTATAGACATTAATCCGGATGAAAACTACTACTGCTATTCGGAAAACGGCGACGCGATAGTCGGAAACGGCTGGTACCCTTATGAAAATATGTATTCAATTACGCCCGACGGAGCCGTTGTTGCCGCATTTGCAAAATATGGCTGGATTTGGGGCGGAAGCTGGGACGGAAAAGTGAAAGACTATATGCACTTCACATATTTGGGAAAATAAGCAGAATACGATTGCTGTAAATGTAAAAACTTAAGGGAGAGAATATGAAATTCGGAAAATGGATAACAGAAAAAAACGGGTGTGAAAGTCCTGTATTCAGAAAAAAGTTTTCGTGCGGTGATATAAAAAGCGCAGGCATTAAAATATGCGGCTTGGGTTGGTTTGAATTGTTTGTAAACGGGAAAAAGGTAACCGACGCATTGTTTACTCCTGCTGTTTCAACATATGAAAAATTGAACGGGCGGCAGCTTTTATATCCGCTTTCGGATGATTTTGTATCTCCGAGAATTTATTATTGCCGATATGATATAACAAAGTATTTGAAGAACGGGGAAAATTTAATATCCGTTCAGCTGGGCAACGGTTGGTATAATCAGACTCGAAGAGATGTCGAGGGCGATTTTTCCTACGGAAAGCCGAAGCTGCGGTTTTGTGCTGAAATTGAAAAGATAAACGGGGAAAAGCAAATCGTAATAAGCGATGAAACCGTTAAATGCAACGAAAGTGCGCTTGTGGAAAACAGCCTGTTTTTCGGTGAAAAATGGGATTTTTCAAAGCCGCATAATTACCATGATACGGATTTTGACGATTCTTCTTTTGAGAATGCGGTGTGTGCCGAACAACCTAAAGGCGAGCTTACCGAATTTGTATATCCGGAGGATAAGGTAATACGTACGATTGTTCCGAAATATCTTGGTATGTTCGAGGGAAAGCATGTTTATGACGCAGGCGAAAATATATCCGGAGCGGTACGGCTTGATACCTTGTCGGATAAAGTAACAATTACTCATGCAGAGGAGATTTACGAAAACGGAGCTTTGAATTTCAGCTCATCCCTGAATGAGCAAATTCAAAAATGTGAATATATCGGAAAAGAAAAAAATGTCCATCCTCACTTTTCATGGCAGGGCTTCAGATATTTTGCGGTAGAGGGTGAAGCGGAAAATGTAGTTTGCGACGTTATACATACAGAGCTTAAAGAAACGGCGGATTTTTATTGCGAGGACGGAGTTATAAATAAAATATATGAAATGTACAAACGCACTCAGCTGATGAATATACACGGATGTGTTCCGCTGGATTGCCCGCACAGGGAAAGACTCGGTTATACCGGAGACGGACAGATAACCTGCGAAACGGTTATGCACTTGTTCGACGCAAGGGGACTTTATAAAAAGTGGATGCAGGACATAGAGGATTGCAGTGACAGTATAAGCGGACATATTCAGCACAGCGCGCCGTTCGGAGGCGGCGGAGGAGGACCTGCCGGCTGGGGAGGTGCGGCTGTGGTTGTGCCTTACACGTATTATAAAATGTACGGTGATGAAAATTTTGTGAAAAAATATCTTCACTGTATGACGCATTGGCTTGATTATATGGAATCAAGATGTGAAAACGGCTTGGTAACACATGAAGAAAAAGACGGATGGTGTCTGGGTGATTGGTGCTATTCGGGACGCGGAAGCGAAGAGGATATTCTTTCGCCGGAATATGTGAATACCGCATACCTCATTGAATTTTACGATAAAATCCTCGAATTGGACAGTGAAATAGGTCTCGGACTTCCGAAAAATGAATATAAAGCGAGAAAAGCACAGCATATAAGTGCGATTACAGACAAATATTTTGATTCGGATACGGGCGATTTTTGCAAAAACTACAGGGGTGCAAATGTATTTGCGATATGTGCCGGATTGGGCGATGAAAGAACACTGAATAATTTGATTGATATGTACAGAAGCTTCGGCGGGCTTGACACCGGAATATTTGCAACCGAAAAGCTTATCGGTATATTAACCGAAAAAGGGTATTCCGAATTGGTTTATAATCTGCTCTCGTCCAAAAAAGCGGAGCATTCGTTTTATTATATGTACGAAAAAGGAGCAACAACCTTCTGGGAAAGCTGGGACGGAGGAGAAAGCCATAATCATCCGATGTTCGGAGGCTGCATGAAAGCCTTGTGGAAGTGCTTTTTGGGAATTAATCCGCAGGAGGCGGGATACAAAAAAGTTAAAATTTCTCCGTGCAATGTAAAAGAACTCGGAAACTTCGGAGGTTATATCACAATAAACAAATCAAAGCTTTCGGTAAAACTGTCAAGAGGTGAAGAAAAAATAAAAATACAGATTGAAATGCCGAAAAATATTGAGGGTATCTTATCTTTTGAAAATAAAAATATTAAATTGAAAGATGGGTTTAATGAAATTGTTTTTGAAGCGTAGCAGAATAAACAATAAATTAACTGTATGCCGGAAAAAACTTGTTAATACAAGAAATTTTTTCGTGCAGGCTTGAAATAGCGGGAAAAGTAATATATAATTATATTGTAGGTATAGACTAAACTGTATTGTCTATAGGCTTTGGTTTGCGAATAAAGGAGTGGCATTGTGAGTTATACGGATAAAATGGGAGAAGAATGCGGAGTATTTGCGGTATACGACCCAAAAGGCGAGGTTGCACATACAACATATTATGCGCTTTATGCACTTCAGCACAGAGGTCAGGAAAGCTGCGGAATAGCGATAAACAACGGCGGAGACATATCGCAGTATAAAGATATGGGCTTGGTAAACGAAGTTTTCAATGAGAAAATACTTTCGGAAATGCAGGGAACTATGGCTGTCGGGCATGTGCGTTATTCCACTACGGGACAATCAAGAAGAGAGAATGCACAGCCTCTTGTTATAAGATATATAAAAGGCAACCTTGCGCTTGCTCATAACGGAAACCTCTTAAACAGCGGAGAGCTTTGGCATGAATTGAGCAAAAACGGTGCTATATTTCAAACAACAACCGATACCGAGGCGATTGCATATATGATTGCACGCGAGCGCGTGGAAGCGGGAAGCGTAGAAGCAGCGGTAGAACGCGCAATGTATCATCTCAAGGGTGCGTATTCTCTTATTGTGATGAGTGCAAAAAAGCTTATAGCAGTGCGTGACCCATGGGGTTTCAGGCCGCTTTCTGTAGGAAAGTGCGGAGATGCGATAATGTTTTCCTCGGAGACTTGCGCATTTGACAGTATAGGTGCAGAATTTGTACGTGAATTGGAGCCGGGAGAAATAGTGGTTGTTGAAAACGGAAAGATGCGCACTATTGACACTCATATGAAAAAGGCGACATCAAATATGTGCATATTCGAGTATTTGTATTTTTCGCGCCCGGACAGCGTTGTGGCGGGACAAGTGGTGCATGATTCGAGAATGCTTGCCGGTGCCTATCTTTCAAAAGAACATCCTGTTGATGCGGATGTGGTTATAGGAGTTCCGGATTCCGGGATAAGCGCGGCTATGGGTTACAGTAAATGCTCGGGAATACCTTACGGACTGGGATTTGTAAAAAATAAGTATATAGGAAGAACTTTTATTCAGCCGACTCAATCTATGCGTGAAAATTCAGTGAGAATAAAGCTGAATGTATTAAAAAGTACGGTTGAGGGAAAGAGAGTTGTTATGGTTGACGATTCGATTGTGAGAGGAACTACTTCAAGACGAATTGTAAGCCTGCTGAGAAAAGCGGGAGCAACCGAAGTTCATGTCCGCTCCTCTGCACCGCCTTTTATGCATCCGTGCTTTTTCGGTACGGATGTTCCGTCTAAGGAAAATCTGATTGCATGGAATCGTTCGAACAGCGAAATGTGTGATATGATTGGGGCGGACAGCTTGGGATTTTTAAGCCTTGAAGCTCTTATGAAAATTGCCCCGGAAGCGAAATGCGGATTTTGTACCGGATGCTTTACCGGAAAATATCCGATAGATGTATCGGAAAATAAAGATATGTTTTAGATAACAAATACGCCCTCATACAGACAAAATTGTTTATATGAAGGCGTATTTGTTTTTGCTGTATAGGAAAATTGCGTTTTTTGAAAAAGTATGATATAATAGAAAACAAGTCAAAAAAGGCATAACAAAAAGAGGTAGTGCAAATTATGACCGCACTTGCACAAGAGAGGGTCGAAATGAAATGACAGGGAAACAGACGTTCTCCATGAATTGCGAAGAATATGGAAACGTCTTTTTTCGTTGATAACATATAAATCATAAAAAACAAAGAAATTTGATTTTTTTTTAGATAATATTGCTCTTGACACATTCCTATATTTTAGGTATAATTTTAAAAGGATACAGTTTGTCCTATTTGAGAATATAATACTCGTTTAAAAGCGGGGGAACAGGAGATTTTATTATGAACGAAACAAAAAACGGAATTTCCACTCAATCTATCGTGCTTAGCGCGATTTTAACGGCGATTGTGGTTTTGCTTCAATTTATGGGCTCTTTTATACATTTGGGACCGTTTTCGGTCTCGCTTGTGCTGCTTCCTATAGTAATCGGCGCGGCAATCTGCGGCGTCGGAACGGGGGCATGGCTCGGCTTGGTATTCGGATTTGTAGTGCTTTTGAGCGGTGATGCGTCGGCATTCCTGGCGGTAAATGCACCGGGTACCATATTGACGGTACTGCTGAAAGGACTTGCGTGCGGAGCGGTTTCAGGACTTGTTTACAAGCTTATCGAGCCGAAAAACAGATATGCCGCAACAGCTGCTGCTGCGGTTGTTTGTCCGATTGTAAACACCGGGATATTTTTGATAGGATGTTTTTTGTTTTTTATGAATACCATAACCGAATGGGCAGCCGGAACGGGATTCGGAGAGGATGTAGGTAAATATATTCTTTTCGTGATTGTCGGCGGAAATTTTTTGTTCGAATTTATTTTAAATATTGTTATCAGCCCGGTAATTGTACGTCTTATAAATATCCGAGAAAAAGGCTGATAAAAAACGGAGGAATACAAAAGCTATGATACTCGCTCTTGATGTCGGAAACACAAATATTGTTCTCGGCTGTATTGATGATAAAAATATATACTTTGAAGGAAGAGTTGCAACCGATTTAAACAAAACCGAAATGGAATATGCGGTCATGTTCAAAAATATTCTTGATATTTATGATGTTGACCAGACATTGCTCGAGGGAGCAATTATTTCGTCGGTTGTACCGCCGCTTAATACGGCTCTTTCACGCGCGGTGCATGCTGTTACCGGATTTGAACCGATTGAAGTGAACATTCACAAAAATACGGGCTTGAAGATAGACGTTGACAATGCCGACGAAATAGGAAACGACCTTATAGTTGCGACAGTTGCGGCAATGGCGGAATTTAAGCCGCCGATGACCATAATAGATATGGGTACGGCAACCACGTTTTGGGTAATAGATAAAGACGGAACTCCGTGCGGCGGAGCTTTTATGCCGGGTGTGAAAATATCGCAGGAGGCTCTTTCGGGACGCACTTCACAGCTGCCGAGCATAAGCTTTTCGGGAATGAAAAGCGTTATAGGCAGAAACACCGTCGATTGTATGAAAAGCGGTATGATATACGGAACAGCCGCGATGATTGACGGCATGATAGAAAGAATTGACGATGAAATCGGCGCAAAAACAACGGTCATAGCTACCGGCGGCTTGGCGGGCGGAATAATTCCTTATTGCAAAAAAGAAATTATTTACCGTGATGATTTGCTGATTCGAGGGTTGTGGATAATATATGAGAAAAACAAATAGACGGGATTGATTAATAAAATATGTGGATTGCTGATAAATGGACAGATTACCGTCTTTTGGATTCGGCGGGAGGAGAAAAGCTTGAATACTGGGGGAGCATACTTTTAAGGCGTCCCGACCCGCAGGCAATATGGACGGAAAAGTCAGAAAAAAAGCTATGGGATAAAACCGACGCATGGTATCACAGGAGTAATTCAGGCGGAGGTCACTGGCAGTTTTTTAACAAAAAAATGCCGCAAAGCTGGACAGTTAACTACAGAGAGCTTACATTTAACATTAAACCCATGGGCTTTAAGCATACCGGGCTGTTCCCGGAGCAGGCGGTAAACTGGGACTGGTTTTCCGAGCTTATAAAAAATGCAAAAAGACCGATAAAGGTGCTTAATCTTTTTGCTTATACCGGAGGAGCTACCACGGCGGCACTTTCGGCAGGTGCGGAGGTTGTTCATGTTGACGCGTCAAAAGGCATGGTAACCTGGGCAAAGGAAAATGTTATTGCTTCCGGCCTGGGAGAAAAACCGGTAAGATATATAGTAGACGACGTGGTAAAATTCGTTAAAAGAGAAATAAGACGCGGCAAAAAATATGACGCGGTTATAATGGACCCGCCATCCTACGGAAGAGGACCTAACGGAGAAATGTGGAAAATTGAAAATGAGCTTTATCCGCTCATTGAAGATTGCATGACTGTTTTGTCGGATGACCCGCTTTTCTTTTTGATTAACTCATATACTACGGGATTGAGCTGCACAATTTTGAATAATGTGCTTAATTATACGTTGGTGAAAAAATACGGAGGAATTTCCGAAACCGACGAAATAGGACTTAAGATGATTTCGAACGGCATGGTGCTGCCTTGCGGAATATCGGCTCGGTGGAGCAAAAGATAACCTGAGTACAAATGCTTCTTGTAAATAAAGAAACATTGCTTCAATTTTAAAGGAAGATAGAAATGATAAAAACCGAAAATCTGACATACTCTTATAAAACAGAGGATGACAGTAACCAAAAGCTTGTTTTGGACAATTTGAATATAGAAATAGAAGACGGAAGCTTTGTTGCGGTACTTGGGCATAACGGCTCGGGAAAATCCACTCTTGCAAAGCACATGAATGCGATTTTGCTGCCGGTCGGCGGAAGAGTTATTGTGTTCGGCATGGACACGGCAGATGAAAACCTTTTGTACGATATAAGAAGCTCGGTAGGTATGGTTTTTCAAAATCCGGATAATCAGATTGTTACTTCCGTAGTTGAGGATGAAGTGGCATTTGCTCCGGAAAATCTGGGCACAGAGCCGAAAGAAATAAGACGAAGAGTGGATGAAGCACTTGAAATTGTCGGAATGTCGGAATACAAAAACGCTTCTCCGTCAAAGCTGTCCGGCGGTCAGAAACAGAGGATTGCCATAGCTTCGGCACTGGCAATGGAGCCGCGGTGCATAGTTTTGGACGAGCCTACCGCAATGCTTGACCCGAGAGGCAGGCAGGAAATAATGGCGACGGTGCACAGGCTAAACAAAGAAAAGAAAATGACGGTTGTTCTTATTACTCATTACATGGATGAAGCCGCACAGGCAGACCGTGTTATAGTAATGAAAAAGGGCAGCGTTGTATTTGACGATATACCGGAAAAGGTATTTTCACATGTTGAGGAAATAAAAGAGATAGGATTGGACGTGCCGCAGGTTACCGAGCTTATGTATCTTTTAAGAAAAGACGGAATTGATTTGCCGGATGATATAATTTCAATTGACAAAGGTGTGGCAGTATTGTATGATATATTAAAAACGGATGGGAAAGGATGAATGGTTGATGATTAGGACGGAAAATCTTAATTTTGTATATCAATCGGATATGCCTTTTTCCACGGCAGCGCTTCATAATGTTAATATAGAAATAAAAGACGGAAGCTTTACCGCTTTAATAGGACATACAGGCTCCGGAAAATCCACACTTATACAGACTTTTAATGCTCTTATAAAACCGACATCGGGCAGAATATATGTCGATGATTACGATGTTTGCGCGGAAAATGCCGATTTGAAAGAAATAAGGAAAAAAGTGGGACTTGTTTTCCAATATCCCGAGCATCAGCTTTTTGAGGAAACAGTTGAAAAAGATATTGCTTTCGGACCTAAGAATATGGGCTTTTCAGAAGAAGAAATCATGCAAAAGGTAAAAAAAGCGGCAAAGGATGTCGGATTGGCTGATGAACTGCTGAAAAAATCACCTTTTGAGCTTTCGGGCGGACAGCGCAGAAGAGCGGCGATTGCGGGGGTGCTTGCAACAGAGCCGAAAATATTGATACTTGACGAGCCGATGGCGGGACTTGACCCGCACGGCAGAGATGAGCTTATAAAGCTGTTAAAGGATATTCACCGCAAAGATGAAGAAAAAACCATTATTTTTGTTTCGCACAGCATGGAGGATGTGGCAAAGCTTGCGGAAAATGTAATAGTTTTGAACAAGGGTGAAGTTTTTGCTTCGGGGAGTGTTCGGGAAGTTTTTTCAAAAGGCACCGAGCTTATGAAAATAGGCTTGAATGTTCCGGAAATAACTCGGCTTATCATTAAATTAAGGGAAAAAGGCATTGATTTGCCGACGGATATATATACCGTAGAAGCCGCAGAAGCAATAATAAAAGAAAAAATTTCAGGGGGTAAAAATGCTTAAAGATATAACAATAGGTCAGTATGTTGATACAAATTCAATTATTCATAAGCTTGACCCGAGAACAAAAATATTGCTGCTTTTTGTATTTTTGGTTGTGCTGTTTTCGACAGCAAACCCTGTAGGCTATGTTATATTGGCGGCATTTACCTTTTTGGTTGTAATATTGAGCAAAATCCCCATAAAATATATACTTCGCGGTATGAAAGCGATTATGTTTATTTTGGTTTTCACAATGATGCTTAATTTGTTTGTGACTCCGGGCAGAATTGTTTGGAGCATGAAAATACTTCCGTCATGGACTGTTGAAATAACGGCGGAGGGAATAAAAATGGCAATTCTTTTATTTTTCAGATTGCTGTTTTTGGTAGTGATGTCATCACTTTTAACGCTCACAACATCGCCTGTCAGCTTGACGGACGGTATAGAAAAGCTGTTAAAACCGTTTGAAATAATAAAAGTCCCGGCACATGAAATAGCTATGATGATGACTATAGCAATAAGATTTATTCCGACTCTTGCGGAGGAAGCCGATAAAATAATGAAAGCTCAAATGGCAAGAGGTGCGGATTTTTCGAGCGGTAATATTATAAACCGAACAAAAGCGCTTCTGCCGCTTTTGGTGCCGCTTTTCGTAAGTGCTTTCAGACGTGCGGACGACCTTGCCACCGCTATGGATGCAAGATGCTATCACGGTGGGAAAAATCGTACGCGAATGAAAGAAATTAAAATGAGCAGGATTGACCTTGCTGCGGCATTGTGCATGGCAGGTTTATGTGTTTTGGTATTTTTTGCGGATAAAATAGTATAAGCCGGAGGGGATATTTTGAAAAATATAAAATTAACCCTGCTATTTGACGGAGCGAACTATCACGGATGGCAAATACAGAAAAACGGTATCACAATTCAGGAAATAATGGAGAATACCGTTTCGAAAATTGTCGGCTGCAAGACGCATGTGGTAGGCTGCGGACGTACCGACGCGGGAGTTCATGCAAAGGGATTTGTATGTAATTTTACTGCAGATACAGACATTCCGGGCGATAAATTTTTCTATGCCTTAAACTCGCGCTTGCCAAAGGATATTATCTGCATAAATTCAAAAGAGGTTTCCGAGAACTTTCACTCAAAGAAATCGTGCATAAAAAAAACATACTCGTATTATATAACAAACGGGAAATTCCCGGATATATTTAATCATTCGTGGCATTATCCGCATCCTTTGGATATTGACAAAATGAACAAGGCAGCAAGGGCTTTTTTGGGAACACATGATTTTGTGGGATTTGCGGCAAGCGGTTTTACGGTAAAAACCACTGTCAGGACAATATATGCCCTGGAAGTATCGAGAAATGAAGAGCTTGTAAGAATAGACGTAACAGGAAACGGATTTTTATATAATATGGTAAGGATAATTGCCGGAACACTTGCTTTTGTCGGTTCGGGAAAAATAAATCCCGAAGAAATGCAGGATATAATTGCTTCGCGCGACAGAACGCGTGCGGGAATGACTGCTCCGGCTGACGGATTGTTTTTATCGGAGGTTTTTTATGAAGAATAAATACAAAATATTGCTTCTTGCAATAATAATGATAGCCGTTGCATGCTTTGCTGTGACTGCATCCGGAGTGAAAATTCCGTATCTTCAAAATTACGGTACGAATTTCAGACGGAATGTGAAAAATATAGCCGAAACTATAGGCTTGAATTTGCCCGAGGGGGTACAAAATTATCTGAATAAAACGCCAAAGCCGCTTACTACAGAGGAAAAGCTTGATTTGATAGAAAAAATGGAAGCGGATAATCAAAATGAACAAGCGTCTCCGACGCCGTCCATACAGGTGGAGGAACAGCCGCTGATGTCTGCAAAATCAAAGATTGTTGCACTCAAAAACGCATATTCCGCGGCATACATAAGCTATAATTCGCATCTTATTTGTGCGGCGGATACCGCTCTTATTTGTTACGACGCAAACGGAAACGAACTGTGGAGTACGGATATAAGCTTGTCCGATCCGATTCTCAAGACCTCCGGCAGATATATTATTGCTGCGGAAAAAGGAGGTACAAAAGCATATTTGTTTTCCGGGAAAAAGAAAATTTGGGAATATGCTACCGAAAGTCCGATTATGTCGGCGGATGTTTCGGAAAACGGTGACGGAGTGATAATAACCGATAAACCTCATTATAAAGGTGAAGTTAATGTTATAAACCGAAAAGGCGAATTGGTGTATCAGTGGAATTCGGGAAAATATGAAGTTTTGGACGCCGATATATCGGCTGCATCGAGAAAGCTTGCGGTATCGCTTTTGAATACGGAAAACGGAGCAGATACAAAAATATCATTTTTTGATTTAAAGCAAAGCGAAAGCTATGCTTCGGCAGACCTTACCGATACGATTGCGTTTGATATAGAATTTTGCGGCGAAACACTGAATGCGGTATGCGACAATAAGACAGTCGGAATAAATACAAAAGGTCATATATCCTGGCAAAAAGATTTTGAAAATAAAAATCTTACAAAATATTTTGTTGAAAACAGCGGATATAAACTGCTTGTTTTTGATAACAGCAATGTATCGCAAATGAGCGTTATATCGGGCAGAGGCGGCGAAAAATCCAATATAGAAACGCAAACCTTCCCCGACTGTATTTACGTTTTTGAAGGACATCTTCTCTACAATAACGGCAGGAGACTTATATACACTTCTCTTTCGGGAAGAAATCAACAGGAATATAATTGTACCCGTGATGTATATAATTTATTGATACTGGATTCTTCCAATCTTTTGGTTGTTTACAATTCCAGTATTGAATTTATTAACTTATAGGCATATGCCGAAAAGGGACGTGCTTTTGCACGGCAGAACGGAGGTACTGTATGAAATTGTGGATTTTGGCAGACATTGCATTGCTTGCACTTGTGGCACTTTTGGGGAACAAATCGTTTAAAAAAGGATTTTTAAAATCATCCTATGCCGGTATTTCATCATTTGCGGCACTGATTTTGGTTTTTACTCTTCATATTCCTTTTCAGGGATATGTGGAAAATTCGGTAATCGGAGATACTGTGAGGGAAAAAATCAGAATAAGCGTGGAAAATTCGGTTTATGCCGGCGGAAATGTGAAAGCGGAAAACGATGCCGACACGGCAAAGGAAGCGATAGACGGTCTTAAGCTGCCGGAATTTATGACCGGATGGATAAAGAACGCTATAGATACGCAAAAGCAAAATGTTGATTTGTTTAAGGATAATCTGATAGGCAGTCTTACAGATATGATTTTTCCGTTTGTGATGCAGATTTTGTCGGTACTGCTTTTGTACTTGGTAATAAGAATAGGCATGTGGCTAATCTTTTCGGCATTCAGACTTATTTTTGAAATTCCGATACTTGGTATGGCAGATAAGCTTTTGGGGGCTGTTGTAGGCGGCGTGAATGCGCTTTTGATTATATATATAGCATCGGCTCTTTTAATGCTGCTTACGCCGGTAAATTCCATGGAAGCTTTGGAAAAGGGAATAAATTCAACTTATTTGTATAAATATTTTTATTATAATAATATAATAACAAATTTATTTTTCGGATAAAATTGAAAATAAAATTTGATTTAAAAAGCTAATTTTTATTTCTACTCAAGAGTTTTAATTGTGAAACTTTAGTTTTACAATTAGCTGAATTTAAAAATCACAAAGGAGGAATATTTGTGCTGACGGATATTGAAATAGCTCAAAATGCGAAAATGCTGCCGATTAAAGAGGTGGCGGAAAAAATAGGAATAGACGAGGAATATTTGGAATATTACGGAAAATATAAGGCGAAAATTTCTTCGGACTATATTAAAAAGACAAAAAATAGCAAAAACGGAAAGCTCATTTTGGTTACGGCAATAAATCCAACTCCGGCAGGAGAGGGAAAAACCACTACTACCGTAGGCTTGGGCGATGCTCTTTCGAGAATCGGGAAAAAGTGTGTGCTTGCTCTTCGTGAGCCTTCGCTCGGTCCTGTTATGGGAATTAAAGGCGGAGCTGCGGGAGGCGGCTACAGCCAGGTTGTTCCGATGGAGGATATTAACCTGCACTTTACCGGTGACATGCACGCCATAACCGCGGCAAACAACTTGTTGTCCGCGATGATAGATAACCACATACATCAGGGCAATGAGCTTGATATAGATGTTTCGAATATTGTCTGGAAGAGAGTGCTTGATATGAATGACCGTGCTTTGAGGAGTACGGTGGTTGCACTTGGGGGAAAAATTAACGGAGTACCGAGAGAAGACGGATTTATGATAACCGTCGCATCGGAAATAATGGCGATTTTGTGCCTTGCGGAGGATATTAATGATTTAAAGGCAAGGCTCGGAAATATTATTATCGGGTATAATCGTTCGGGACAGCCGGTTTTTGCGCGGGATTTGAAAGCAGACGGCGCGATGACGGCACTTTTGAAAGATGCGATAAAGCCTAACCTTGTACAAACTCTTGAAAATACTCCATGCTTTGTACATGGCGGACCTTTTGCAAATATTGCACACGGCTGCAACAGTGTAACGGCAACAAAGCTTGCATTGAAAGCAGGCGATTACACGGTTACCGAAGCAGGCTTCGGAGCGGATTTGGGTGCGGAAAAATTTATGGACATTAAGTGTCGGTTTGCGGGACTTAAGCCGGATGCGGTGGTGATTGTAGCTACCGTAAGAGCACTTAAATATAACGGCGGGATAAGCAAAGCGGATTTGAAAACTCCCAATGTTGACGCTCTTTTAAAGGGACTTGTAAATTTGGAAAAGCATATAGAAAATATGCAGAAATACGGTGTTGGTGTAGTTGTTGCGATTAACAGATTTGAAAGCGATTCGGAGGAAGAACTTGAAACCGTAATAAAAGCATGTGCTAAATATAATGTGGAATGTTCACTTTCGGAAGTGTTTGCAAAAGGCGGAGAGGGCGGAATTGACCTTGCCGAAAAGGTGCTTAATAAAATCGAAGAGCAACCGTCATGCTATAAACCGCTTTATGATGAAAAGCTTCCGATAAAAGAAAAAATAAATAAAATCGTTACCGAAATATACGGAGGAGAAAAAGCGGTATATACAAAAAAAGCGGAAAAGGAAATCAAAAAACTCGAAGAGCTGGGACTTGATAAAATGCCGGTATGTATGGCAAAAACTCAGTACTCGCTTTCCGATGACCCTACGCTTTTGGGACGACCGGAGAATTTTACGGTCACGGTATCAAGAGTGAGAGTATCTAACGGAGCGGGATTTATTGTAGCGGAAACAGGCGATATTATGGTAATGCCGGGTCTCCCGAAGGTTCCTGCGGCAACTAAAATCGATATTGATGAAAACGGCGTAATAAGCGGATTGTTCTAATTTATATCGGGAAAGGAAAAATGTATGGAGTATCATTCCAACAGTCCGAAAGAGACTGAAAATATTGCGGCTGCTTTTGCGAAAAAGCTTACTGTCGGCGATGTTGTTACGCTTGACGGAGATTTGGGGGCAGGCAAAACCGCATTCACTCAAGGTCTTGCAAGGGGATTGGGTGCCGACGGTTATGTCAGCAGCCCTACGTTTACCATAGTTAATTGTTACAGCGGCAGAGTGCCGATATATCATTTTGATGTCTACAGGATAGAAGACAGCGAGGAAATGTACGATATAGGTTTTGATGAATATGTCGGCGGTGACGGAATTGCGGTAATTGAATGGGCGGATAAAATTAAAGATATTCTTCCCGTGCCCAGATACCGCGTAATAATCGAAAAATGCCTTGAAAAGCACGATGATTACAGAACAATAACAATAGAAAGGATAGAAAACCAATGAATATTTTAGCGGTGGATACCTCGGCAAATGTTGCGGCGGCAGCGCTTGTGAGCGGAGGAAAACTGCTTGCGGAAAGTATGCTTAACAATAAAACGACACATTCGGAAAAGCTTATGCCGATGATAGACTTTGTTTTAAAAAACAGCGGTATGGATATAACCGATATAGATTTGTTTGCGGTTGCGAACGGACCCGGCTCCTTTACCGGACTCAGAATAGGAGTTTCGACGGTGAAAGGGCTCGCACACGCTGTAAATAAACCGATAGTGGGAATAAGCACGCTTGCGGGACTGGCGTACAATTTGTTTGAAACGGACGGCTTGATTTCGCCTATTATGGACGCAAGACGTTCCCAGGTTTACAATGCGGTTTATAAATGGGAAAAAGGCGTCTTTAGAGAAATTGCGCCGCCGAGGGCAATTGCTCTTGACGATTGTATAAAAGAATTTGAAAACGAGAAAAAAGTATATTTTTTGGGTGACGGTGTACCGGTACACAAAGAAGCAATAAAAGAAAAAATGGGTGACAGAGCGGTTTTTGTGCCGGAGAACAATCTTAACCAGAGAGCGTCATCACTTGCTGTTCTTGCTGAGAAAAAGGCTGCCTTAAGCGAGACGGAGGATTATAACTCCCTTATGCCGTTTTATTTGAGAAAGCCTCAGGCAGAGAGGGAATATGAAGAAAAACATAACAGAAAGGAAACAGAAAAATGATAGTAATAGGAAGCGACCACGGCGGTTACGAATTGAAAACTTACATAATAAAGTATTTTGAGGAAAATAATATTGAATATAAGGATGTGGGATGCTACAGCGAAGATAGCGTTGATTATCCGGACATAGCCGAAAAGCTTTGCAAAGAAATAACAGGCGGCAATGCGGAAAGAGGAATACTTATTTGCGGAACAGGGATAGGAATATCGATTGCCGCAAATAAAATAAAGGGAATAAGAGCTGCTGTTTGCACAGATGAATACTGCGCAAGGATGTGCAGACATCATAACAATGCAAATGTTCTTTGTCTCGGCGGAAGAGTTGTGGGCAGAGAACTGGCTTTGTCAATTACCGAGACCTATCTTAACGGAGAATTTGAAGGAGGCAGACACCAAAACAGAATTGACAAAATTCATGCGCTGGAGAAATAAAAGGAGAAATATATGGATTCATTTGTGGAAATTATAGCAAATTCGCTGATGGGGATTTGCCCGCCGTATGTAATTGTTGCGATAATATCGATGATACCCGTTTTGGAACTGAGGGGAAGTATTCTTGTAGCACTTCCGATACTTCATACGCAAGTGCTGCTGACATATATTGTTGCGGTAATAGCGAATATGATTCCTATACCGTTTATAATATTCTTCATCGAAAAAATATTTGCATTTCTGAAGCGTTTTAAACATATAGGTAAGCTTATAATTAAGCTGGAAGAAAAAACTCTTGCAAAAAGCGACCAGATAAATAAATACGGTATTTGGGGCTTGTATTTGTTTGTTGCGATTCCTTTGCCGGGAACGGGAGCATGGACGGGAGCTTTGCTTTCGGTTTTGCTGGGAATAAAGCCTAAAAAAGCACTTCCCGCAATTTTTGCCGGTGTTGCCACGGCGGGAATTATTATGTCAATCGTAGGTTACGGATTGGGAATGTTTACCGCATAAGATTGTACAACAAAAGTAAAAATGCACAAAAAAGTGATGATATATTCTTGCAATATGTCATCACTTTTTTTGATTAAGAATATTGTTAGAGTGGTATATATTATATAAATATAAATTTAGCTAATTGTAAAACTAAAGTTGCACAATTAACTAAAATATAAATTAGTTTGGAGGATTGTTTATGCGAGATTATGCAATGGATACAATAAGAAATGTGGCTGTTATGGGACATGGTAAGTGCGGAAAAACTTCAATGGTTGAAGCTATGCTGTATAACAGCGGATGTATTGACCGTATGGGTACTGTTGCCGAGGGAAATACCACAACAGACTATGATGCGGACGAAATAAAAAGACAATGTTCGATTTCAATGTCGCTGGCTCCGATTGAGTGGAAAGACATGAAATATAATATATTGGATACACCGGGATTTTTTGATTTTGCGGGTGAAGTAAAAGAGGGTATACGTGCGGCTGATTCGGCACTTATTGTACTTTCCGGGCGCAGCGGAGTTTCCGTCGGAACGGAGCAGGTTTTTAAATATGCAAAACAAAAGAATGTTCCGATAATGTTTTTTGTTAATAAAATTGACGACCATCGTGCGGATTATCAGCGTACGCTTGAAGAAATGAAGCAAGTATTCGGCAAGGCTGTTACGCCTTTTGTGTATCCCATACGCGAAGGGGATGAGTTTAAAGGCTTTGTCGATATTGTTGATATGACCGCGCGCCGTTATGAGGGAAAAGACAGAGTTGATATTCCCGTTCCGGAGGGCATGGACGAGATTGTTGCGCCTCTCCGCGAGATGATTATGGAAGCTGTTGCCGAAACGGATGAGGCTTTGATGAACAAATATTTTAACGGAGAGGAATTCACTTTTGATGAAATAAAAAAGGCTATCCGAAAAGGTGTAAAGGACGGCAGTATATATCCTGTGTACTGTGGCTCGGGCGCGGAAAATATAGGTGTAAGAAGTCTTATGGACGGAATAGGCAAATATCTGCCGAATCCGAACGAGATTGCCGAAATTGCTCATGACGCAAAAACCGGAGAGCCTATAGAAGTTGTTCAGGACGCAGCCGATACCACGGCGGCAATAGTATTTAAAACCATAACCGACCCATATGTCGGAAAAATGTCTTTGTTCAGAGTATACTCGGGCAAAGTAAAGGCGGATTCGGTTTTGTATAATCCAAATAAAGGCGTAAATGAAAAAATAGGTAAAATATTTATGCTCCGCGGAAAAAAACAAATTGACGCAAAAGAAATAAATGCCGGTGATATAGGCGTTGTTGCGAAGCTTGACGCTACAAAAACAGGCGATACCTTGTGCGATGAAAATAAAAATATTATTCTGAGCGGAATTGAATTTCCGTCACCGGTATTGTCGATGGCAATTCTTCCACTTGCTAAAGGCGATGAAGAAAAGATAGTATCGGGACTTAATAAACTGACGGACGAGGACCCGACATTCAACATAAATCAAAACAGTGAAACAAAGCAAACCTTGATAAACGGACAGGGAGAGCAGCATATAGATGTTATAAGACAAAAACTGAAAGCAAAGTACGGCGTGGATATGAAGCTTGAAGAGCCTATAGTTCCTTACAGAGAAACAATACAGGCAAAGGTTAAAGCGGAGGGCAAGCACAAAAAGCAATCCGGCGGTCATGGTCAGTACGGGCATGTATGGATTGAGTTTGAGCCGGGCAGCAATGAAAAAATGACCTTTGAAGAAAAGGTATTCGGCGGAAGCGTGCCGAAGAACTATTTCCCGGCTGTCGAAAAAGGCTTAAGGGAAGCATGCGAACACGGAGTTTTGGCGGGGTATCCGGTAGTTAATCTGAAAGCCACGCTTTTGGACGGCTCGTATCACCCGGTGGATTCTTCAGAAATGGCATTTAAAATGGCTGCGGCAATAGCATATAAAGAGGGATTGAAACAGGCAAAACCGGTACTTTTGGAGCCGATTGGATATTTGAAGGTTTATGTTCCGGAAAGCATAATGGGAGATATAATCGGAGATATAAACAAACGCAGAGGTCAGATAATGGGCATGGGAGAAAGCGAAAAAGAAGGACTTAACCTGGTTGAAGCGGAAGTCCCGATGTCTGAGATGTTTAAATATGCAACAGATTTAAGGTCGATGAGTCAGGGCAGAGGAATTTTCACCTTTGATTTTGCTCGTTACGATAAAGCTCCCGAAGCGGTTGCGCAAAAGGTTATAGAGAGCAGGAAAGCTGAATAAATGAGAATGTAAAAAAGTTCGGAACTTTTTTACAGCTTATAAAAAAATAGCGGTGTAATTCATTTTATACACCACTATTTTTTTACTGTATAGGAAATTGCGTTTTTTGTGTCTGATATAACAGAATAATATTCTCCGTTTAAAAATGCTTGATATGTGTCGTCGTAATAAGCATTCATTTCTTTATACTTTTTATTGTTATCGCTAATTGTGAAAGCACCTATCAAAATACACATAAACACCGCCCAACACGCTATTTAACATACTCAATATGCTCGGAGGTCAGCTTTAACAGCTTTGATTTCACGATTGCCGCCGGGTAGGTATCACCGGCAATGACAAAATCAGCGACAAAATCCCTTTTGACTTTAATGATAAACTTCTGTCCTTTAAGTGAAAGTTTGACATCACGGTGTAGTCGCGCGTTTTGTTTATTTTGAAAACTGCCGTTACAAAAAATCTCCTTTCCTGAAATTAAAAAAGCACCGGGATTTTTTATCAATCCTGACGCTCTCGGTCTGTATTTTCTTTTAACGGTTTGAACATTGCGCAGCCTGTTCCTTTGTGGCAATGAATGTACGGGCAAAACGGACTTTTATTATCGAGTAAATATGTGTCATAGCCCGTCTGACATTTGGGGCATAGCTGCTCATTATTTTTCTGTTTCATTTTCAAAATTCCTTTCAAAAATTTTGTAGTTGTATCTATCTGTTTTGAGGTAAAAAAATAGCTCCGATTTTTAATATCGAAGCGTATTTTGAAAAGAAAAATATTTAATTTTTAGGTTAATACCGTTTATCGACTGTCTGAAACCCTTGATTTTACTGCGTTTTTCATTAAATTCCATAAGAACCCTCGCACCATACCTATATTATCCGAACTATTTATGTTCGCGATAATGTTAAACTCTGTGATAGATAATTATTGCAGAGTTTTTTTGTGTGCAGATGAAAAAAAGGCGGTTTAGTCCCGTCCTCAATTATTCATTAATCATACAATCCCGCTCTATCATTTATGACGAGCTGCTTTAAGTCGCTGTCGGTCAAATGCAGACAGTTCTCATCGCCTTTTAATATTCCTTTATTATCGTATTTCGCCGTCATTGTCTATATATAAAAGCTCTGCGCCGTGACCGAATACCGAAATATCTTTACCAAGCTGTGTATTAATTGTCTGCTCTGCGCTGTCGGCGAATGTATTGTTCACAAATCCATATTCGCTTATTACGGCTTTTTTGAATTTATCATACATAGCGTCCACATATTCTACAGGCTGCCCCGCTGCCTTTAAAGACTATGATTTCAGAATGTACATATTTGTGAATGTTTTATCTATTCCCATGGCAACAAACGCATGATTTGACTTGTTCCCGCCAAAGTCTACGCCGATATTTATGCATGTCAGCTTCGGCACATCCTCTTTTTTGATAATATACTTTTTCGGGTCGTTTGCAAACATCGGATATATAAGCCCCTCGGCAACACACCGTTCGCCTAAGATGTCGCGGCGATAAAACACACTTCCGACAGTATATTTTATTTTAAAACTGATGTTTCTGTTACATTTTTTTGCAAATACAACAAATTTTATAAAATCACATAAATATTTATGTTTAAAATAACAAAAATTAAAAAATATATAAGAAAGTATTGACAAAAACGATTAGTTATGCTAAACTAACTCATGAAAGTTAGCGAAAGCTAACTGTATATATTGTGTTTGGGTTAGCACAATCTAACCGGAATGGAGGTCAGAAAAATGATGCCGCTCAGCTTAGCGAATGTGGGAGAAAATAATATCATTAAAAAAATCGGCGGTTTGCCGGAGGTAAAAAAACATCTTGAAAATCTGGGATTTGTCGTTGGCGGAAATGTACAAGTTGTCAGCACACTCAGCGGAAATGTCATTGTAAATGTCAAGGAAGCGAGAGTTGCCATAAGTGAAGAAATGGCAAGAAAGATTTATATTTAAAAAGTTAAATAATGCTTCGAAAAATGCCGGGCGTTTGTCGGAGTATAAAAATTTATATCAGTTAATTGTAAAATTTGCAATTAACTAAAAAAATCTATATTTATGGGAGGAAGAAAGAATGACAACATTGAAAGAAGCTAAAATCGGCGATACCGTGACGGTTGTTAAGCTGCACGGAGAAGGTGCGGTAAAGCGGAGACTTATGGATATGGGTATAACAAAGGGCGTATTGGTATACATAAGAAAAGTTGCTCCGCTCGGCGATCCGGTTGAAGTTACGGTAAGAGGCTATGAGCTTTCTTTAAGAAGAGCAGATGCCGAAATGATAGAAGTACAATAATTAATATTTTATAAGCGGGAAAGAGAGGAAGAAGTATGAATATCAGAATTGCCCTTGCAGGTAATCCGAACTGCGGTAAAACCACATTATTTAACGCATTGACCGGCTCAAATCAGTTTGTAGGAAACTGGCCGGGCGTTACTGTTGAAAAAAAGGAAGGAAAACTTAAAAAGCATGACGGCGTAATTATAACCGACCTTCCGGGTATTTATTCACTGTCTCCGTATACTTTGGAGGAAGTTGTTGCAAGAAATTACCTTATCGGTGAAAGACCTGATGCGGTGCTTAACATTATCGACGGTACAAACCTTGAGAGAAACTTATATCTTACAACTCAGCTTACAGAGCTTGGCATACCGGTTGTAATTGCAATCAACATGATTGACGTTGTAAGGAAAAACGGCGATAAGATTAATATTGCGGAGCTGTCGAGAGAACTCGGATGCAAAATTGTTGAAATATCAGCATTAAAAGGCGACGGAGTTATGCAGGCGGCTGAGGAAGCGATAAAAGCGGCACAAAACGGAAAAACCGTTCCGATGCACACTTTCAGCGGAGCCGTGGAGCATGCGATAGCACATATCGAAGAAGCTGTTCTTCACAATATGCCGGAGGACGAACAAAGATGGTATGCTATAAAAATCTTTGAACGCGATGAAAAGGTTATAGAAAAGCTGGATATTAAACCGGAGGTCATGAAGCATATCGAAGCCGATATTAAAGCGGCTGAGGAGGAGCTTGATGATGACGCCGAAAGTATTATCACAAATGAAAGATACATATACATTGCGGAAATAATCAAAAGCTGCTACAAAAAGAAAAATGCGGGACAGCTTTCGAATTCGGATAAAATTGACCGAATTGTTACAAACAGATGGCTCGGACTTCCGATTTTTGCGGTTGTTATGTTCTTGGTTTACTATATCTCAATGGTTACAATCGGCTCAATGGCAACCGATTGGGCAAATGACGGTCTGTTCGGTGACGGATGGCATTTGTTCGGAATAGGATCTGCCGAGTACGGAGAAGTTTCCGAGGAATTCGGCGGAGCGGCTGAGGTTGTGAACGGATATATCGAATATGCCGCAGGCAAAGGTGTTGACACCGAGGCTGTCACAGAAGCACTTGATACCGAATCGGACAGCTTTGATGCAGCCGCAGCAAAGTCTGCTTTGACGGAATTTGCCGATGAAGCAAAGACTTTGGGCGATGCAACTTACACAGTTGTTGATGAAGAGACAATGGCAGATGAAGAGGTTACATCAACATACGATGACTTAACCGAAGCAATTGCAACATATGAAAAATATGATTGTACAGAGCCGGACCCTGCCGAATACGGAGTTTGGGTACCCGGTGTACCGGTACTTGTCGGAGATGCTTTGGAAAAGGCAAATTGTGCCGAATGGCTTTCGGGCTTGGTTTTGGACGGTATTGTTGCCGGTGTCGGAGCTGTTTTGGGATTTGTACCTCAAATGCTGGTATTGTTCCTGCTTCTGGCATTCCTGGAGGCTTGCGGATATATGTCAAGAATTGCGTTCGTACTTGACCGTGTGTTCAGAAAGTTCGGACTTTCGGGAAAATCATTCATTCCTATGCTTATAGGTACAGGCTGCGGTGTTCCGGGTATTATGGCTTCGAGAACGATAGAAAATGACCGTGACCGCAAAATGACTATTATGACGACAACATTTATCCCCTGCGGAGCAAAGGTTCCGTTTATCGCAATGATTGCGGGTGCTATATTCGGAGGAAGTGCTTGGGTATCAACTTCTGCTTACTTCATAGGAATGGCAGCAATTGTAATTTCGGGAATTATGCTTAAAAAGACTGCTATGTTTGCAGGTGACCCGGCTCCGTTCGTTATGGAGCTGCCGGCATACCATATGCCTACTCTCTTGAATGTATTGCGCAGCATGTGGGAACGCGGTTGGTCATTCATTAAAAAAGCGGGTACAATCATTTTGCTTTCTACAATACTTGTATGGTTTACATCATATTTCGGATTTGTAGGCGGAAAGTTTACAATGCTTACTGATGAACAGCTTGATATGAGTATACTTGCTGTAGTCGGAAATGCTATAGCGTGGATATTCAAGCCTCTCGGCTGGGGTACATGGCAGGCAGCGGTTGCATCGATTACCGGTCTTGTTGCAAAGGAAAATATTGTCGGAACAATGGGTATACTCTACGGCGGCGGAGACGGCACCGTTTATGCAAATCTGGCACAGGCATTTACAGGCATTACGGGATATTCATTCTTGGTATTTAACCTGCTTTGCGCACCGTGCTTTGCGGCAATCGGAGCTATTAAACGTGAAATGAATAATGCAAAATGGACATGGTTTGCGATTGGTTATCAATGCTTGTTTGCTTATGCTGTAGCTTTGGTTATTAACCAAATCGGAAATGCGTTTACGGGAAACGTAAATGTAATAGGCATTATTGCTGCGGTATTGGTAATTGCGGGCATAATATATATGCTGTTCAAGCCCTATAAGGAAGCAAATACACTTAAGGCGAACGTTAAAGTAAAGTAAAATAAAATATGATCTTAGTGCTCTAAGGTTGTGGGTTTCGTTTCGGAATTTCGGTGGGAGTTTTAATATCCTGCTGAAATTCTGAGGAGCCGGAGCTATCCCTCGGAACAGGCTGCAATCTGCCAAAGACTTTGCTTCTTGCGAGCAAAGCGGGGGTGCTGCTCCGATTTAAAATTAAAGGAGGATTTTGTATGAGTTGGTTATTAGATAATATAGGAACAATTGTAGTATTGGCTGTATTGATTGCCATCGTCGCGCTTATTATCCGGCATATCAGAAAGGATAAAGCTGCGGGAAAATCCTCCTGCGGCTGCGGCTGCGCCAATTGTGCGCTTCACGGAAAATGTCACGGCACGAAGAAAGAGCAGATAACGAAATGATTATTGACATTTTGGCAGCTGCAGCTGTAAGTGCGGCGGTAATTGCATTGATTTCATGGGTGAAAAAATTATGCGGAAGATAAGATGGGATGTGAAAAAGGCCGAAGCTTTTTTAATTTGTAGGAAATTGCGTAAAACGCAATGACGGAAAATCAAAAATGCTACCTTATTCCTATGCCCGCAGGCGGAGCTTTTATCAAAAGCTTTTTTACTATCCCATCAGGCGCATATAAATAACTGTAGATTTAAAGAAAGGATGTTAGTTATGAAAATTTTGGATTTGGTAAAAAATGAAAAAGTATTGTGCTTTGTGGGCGGAGTTGTTGCAGCAACCTACGGAGTAAAGGCGTTAAAGAGCGAAAAAGCAAGAAAAGCTTGTGTTTCGGGATTGGCAAAATGTATTAAATTGCAGAATGATGCCCAGGAAACTTTTAAAAATATGAAAGAAGAAGCGCAGGACATTTGCTACGATGCGAATAAAGAAGCTAATAACGAATAACAAAGAGGGCACCGAAAATGAAATTCAGAATAGTTTACGATTCTCCGGGCAGATTACGCTTGAGATGCGGTGCGGGCACTTTTAAAAAAGAACAGGAAGCAAGCCTGGTAAAAGCTGTGACAGGCATAGACGGAGTCTGTTCGGCGGAGGTATCGAGCATAAACGGTGGAATTTTGATATATTATAAGCCGGATATAAGAAAATTTATTCTTGATACAGTCGGGCAAATTAATGCCGCGTCACTGCCAAGCGGAGAGTTATCACAAATTACGGTAATAGACGAGGAATTTAAGTGTGATTTTAAAAAAATAGTTGGAAAAGCATTGCTTATGAAGCTTTTTGTGCCATCTTTTATAAAGCTTCCGCTGACAATATTGAGAGCTGTGCCGTTTGTAAAAGAAGGACTTAAAAGCTTGTCGGAGGGAAAGCTGAATGTCAGTGTTTTGGATGCTGTTTCAATTTCGGCTTCCGTAATAAGCGGCTCGCCGTCTACGGCATCTTCTGTGATGACCCTTTTAAACATTTCTTCTTTGCTTGAAGGATATACAAAGAAAAAGGCTAAAACAGCACTTTCGGACAGCCTTAAGATTAATATAGACAAGGTTTGGAAAGTGACCGAAAAAGGTGAAGAAAGCGTTCCTCTTTCGCAGATTAAAATCGGTGATGTTGTAAGAGTCAGAAGCGGAAGCATGATTCCGACAGACGGTGTCGTAAGGAGCGGCTCTGCGGGAGTAAACGAAGCATCTATGACGGGTGAATCGGAACTCAGATTTAAATCGGAGGGAATAAGCGTTTACGCCGGAACCGTCATAGAGGAGGGATGTCTTGACATAGAAGCGGTCAAGCTTCCGGATGACAGCAGAATACATAACATTATTGAATTGATTGATAATTCCGAGGATTTAAAATCAACAGTTCAGACAAAGGCGGAAAAGTTTGCCGACAGCCTGGTACCGTTCAGCTTTTTTTCAAGCGTGGCGGCATATCTGCTTACAGGTAATATAACAAAGGCTTTGTCGGTGCTCATGGTTGATTATTCATGTGCAATAAAATTATCAACTCCGATTTGTGTTATTTCGGCAATGAAAGAAGCAACAAACTATGATATTATGATAAAAGGCGGCAGATATTTGGAAAATTACGCTTTTGCGGATACCATATTGTTTGATAAAACCGGAACACTTACCGTTTCATGCCCTAATTTGGCAAAAATTGAGGCATTGGAAGGATATAATGAAGATACTATATTGCGGATTGCAGCATGTCTTGAAGAGCATTTTCCGCACAGTGTTGCAAAAGCTATTGTACATGCAGCCGCTGCCCGCGGCATTGAGCATACGGAAGAGCATGCCGAAGTGGAATATATTGTTGCCCACGGAATTGCATCATTTTTAAAAGGTGAAAGAGTTTTGATAGGAAGTACGCATTTTATATTCGATGATGAGCATATTGCGATTGACGAAAAACAAGCCGAACTGATAAAAAAACTCGGTGAAAAATATTCTATGGTTTATTTGGCAATAGGCGGAAAATTATGCGGAATTTTGTGCATAGAAGACCCGATAAGAGAGGACGCCGAAAAAGTAATTGCCAAGCTAAAAGCAGAGGGTATGCGCAATATTGTAATGATAACCGGAGACGGTGAAAGTACAGCGGCAAATGTATGCAGTGAATTGGGAATAGAAAAGTATTATGCGACGGTACTTCCCGAGGACAAGCTTAATATAGTTAATTCTTATAAAGAGAACAATCATAAGGTTGTAATGGTAGGCGACGGTATAAACGATTCCCCGGCGCTTGCGGCTGCGGATGTTTCGATTGCAATGAAGGATGCTTCGGATATTGCGCGTGAAGTGGCGGATATTACGCTGCTGTCCTCCGACCTTGAAAAATTGATTGTTTTGAGAGATTTGAGTGAAAAGCTGTTTAAACGTATTCACTCTAACTATCGGTTTATTACATTATTTAACAGCGGGCTGCTGCTTATGGGATTGTGCGGAGTTATTTCTCCTGTATCAAGTGCGCTTTTGCACAATTTATCGACCATGGGCATATGTGCCGGAAGTATGAGACCTTTTATTTCGCGGGAGGTGGAAGATGCTGCTTTCGACTAAAAAGAAATATATGTTTACAATATATGAGCTTGCCTCAAACGGCAGCACTGTAAGAAGTATTGATATATCAAAATTGCTCGGAGTAAAAAAGGCAAGTGTTTCGCTTATGCTTCCGAATTTAATAAAAGAAAATCTTATTGAACGTACAGAAAACGGAAATATAGCTTTGACAAAAGAAGGAGCGGTTTTTGCAGGTGAATTGTATGCGAAATATCTGACTGTTTACAATTTTTTTAAAGAAGATTTAAAAAGCGACGGTGAAAACGCGCGCAGGGACGCAATTTGCTGCCTGTGCTCGATTTCTGATGATAATGCCGAAAGAATGACTGAATATATGCTTGAGTATCGGCATTGTACCTCCGGAGCAGGGCGTACAGATTGAAAAATCTGTATGCCTGCCTTTAAAGGTATTACAAAGAAAGGATTTGATAAAATGAGTGTAGTTATTGTAGGCGGGCATGACCGCATGCAATGCAAATATAAGGAAATATGTAAAAAATACGGATGTAAATGCAAGGTTTTTACGCAGTGTCCGGCAGATTTCAGAAATCAGATAGGCTCTCCCGATATGGTTGTGGTATTTACAGGGACCGTAGCGCATAAAATGGTATCTATAGCGTCAAAACAGGCGGAAAAAACCGGCGCATATATAAGACATTGCAATTCCTCCAGCGGAAATGCGTTAAACGAAGCACTGAAAGAATATTTTACGGTAGAAACTTAAATTTTTTTGGAGTATAGTTAGTCTAAACTAACTATACCGGCAAGGAGAACAATATGGTTGAAAATATAATTGAAAATATGATTGCAAAGCATTGTGCACCTGCTCTGGCAGGGATAAAACCGAGCAATTTAATGGCGATTGAAAAAAATAAAACAACTGATATAAAAGAGAATATAATAAGGCTCAATAGGGAACTGAATAATAAGGATATTTATATAGATATTTTATGCGAATGCAGCAAGCGGATTTTACTGCTGGTATATCGCAGAAAAAAACTCGAGGAATATCTTCGCGGTAACGAAATAAAGCTGTTGCTCGACAAATACGGATATAAAAAATGCAATACTCTCGAGAGCATGATAAAAAGATTGAAAACAAGATTAAAAAATTCCGAGTTTCCGCATGAAATAGGAGCATTTTTAGGTTATCCCATAGATGATATATACGGATTTATAAATCATAAAAACAGCGGATGTCTTTTTGCGGGGGAATGGCGCGTTTACAAAAATGTCAGTGAAGCGAAAGAGCTTTTTAAAAGATATAAAGCCTGCCGTGCGGCACTTGTGAAAAGAATGATGCAGGGAAAAACGCTTGCACAGATTTTTTGCGCGGCATAAAAACTACATAAACAATATTGTCAAAAGGCAATTTGTTAAAAAAAATACTTTAGAGTTTTAATTGTGAAACTTTAGTTTTACAATTAGCTGATCATTATTTTAAAAGGAGGTTTTACAATATGAGTAAAACAGCAATTATTTATTGGAGCGGTACAGGCAACACAGAAGCAATGGCAGCGGCGGTACTGGAGGGGGCAAAAGAAGTTAACTCAGATGTGGGATTTTTCACTGTTTCGGAAATTACTTCGGATAAAGCGGCTGAATATGACACTCTTATATTAGGCTGCCCCGCAATGGGCTCTGAGGTTTTGGAAGAAAGCGAATTTGAGCCGTTCTTTACAGAGCTTGAATCTAAATTATCCGGCAAAAAAGTTGCGCTTTTCGGCTCATACGGCTGGGGAGACGGCGAATGGATGAGAGATTGGGAAGAAAGAGTTATAGCGGCAGGCGCAACGCTTGCAGGCGGCGAGGGAGTTATCGCAAATGAAGCTCCCGACGATGAAGCGTGCGAAAAATGCAAGGAATTGGGCAAAACAGCAGCGCAATAATAAAAAAATGACGGGGATTGCAAGGTAAAAATATTTTGCAATCCCTTGTCTTTTTTTTGTGTCTATGATAAAATACAATTTGTGAACGGATAGTGGATTGAAACGAACGGCTTATCGGTTTATAATAAAACTGCGGAATAAATAAAAGAAGGGAAGATAAAAATGAATTTAGAAAAAAGCGGAGAGCTTCTTTACAATTTGAGAAAAGCAAAGAAAATGACGCAGAAGCAGGTTGCCGACAGGCTCGGAGTTTTGCCGAAAACAATTTCGAAATGGGAAACGGGGCACGGTTTCCCGGATATTTCCTGCGTTCCGGATTTGGCAAAAATTTTAGGAGTAAGTACCGATACAATTTTATCCGGCAGCCTTACCGCAAACATTGAGGAGGTCGGAAATATGAAAAAAACAAAATTTTATGTGTGTCCGCAGTGCAGAAGCTTTATGCAGGGGGTTGGAGAATGTAAAATTTCCTGCTGCGGGAAAGAATTAAAACCGTTAAAGGCGGCATTGGGTGAGGGAGACGTAAAAATTTCGGAAATTGAAAACGATTATTACATTACCTTTTCTCATGAAATGAACAAGGAGCATTTTATAGCGTTTGCAGCTTATGTGACCTTTGACAAAGTGCTTACAGTAAGGCTTTACCCCGAGCAGGATTCTTCGGTAAGATTTCCGAAGCTTTACGGAGGAAAGTTATATTATTATTGTAATAAGCACGGACTTTTTGAATATGTACCGCCGGAAAAGGACAGCAATTCTTCAAATGGCGGACTTACGTCATTAATGTCTGCATTTGCAAGAGCATATCACGGTAAAAACAGTCGGAATCCTATATTTTATGACGGTTTTGCGGAAAAGCTTTTAACCGATGAAGAGTATGAAAATATTTTAAATTTTATTTCGGCAGAAAAAGAAAATGCAGATGATTATATAAACAAAAACCTTGTCCCCACCCCGGCAGCACGTGCGGCTTTTTTTGAAGAAAGTATTGAAAACGCAATTCAAATCGGCACGCGGCAGTATGTAATTCTCGGCAGCGGTTTGGATACCTTTGCACTGAAAAAGGACAGTTCGGGTATTAAGATATTTGAACTTGACAAAAAAACAACTGTTGAAGATAAAAAGAAAAGAATTGAGCGTGCCGGATTAAAAAGCGGAAGCAGTATTTTGGCGGCAGATTTATCCTGCGATAATATTGAAAAAATATTATGTGAGAACGGATTTGACAAAAACAAAAAAACAATATTTTCCTGCATGGGACTTCTGTATTATCTCACAAAAGAGGAAATTGACAAGCTTCTGGAACAAATTTCGGGAATTTGTGCCGAAGGCAGTTCGCTGGTGTTTGATTTCGGAGACAGTCATTTGTTTTCCTCCGAAGTCCCGCGGGTGAAGGATATGGTGAAAATGGCACAGAAAAGCGGCGAGCCTATGAAATCATGTTTTGGTTACGGCGAACTCGAAAAATTGCTTGAAAAGCATGGATTTTTAATCTATGAATTTTTAAATCGTGACGATATTCAAAGGAGATTTTTTGAAGGTAACGAAGAAACGACCGCATTCGAACATATAAATTATGTACTTGCGGTGAAAAAATAAAAGCGGCGGATAAAAACACTTGACAAAATGTATCGCATATGATAAACTGTGTTCACTAAAAAATAAAATCGCGGTGTAATAATTTCTTATCATTTCTTTGTGACAGAACTAATCTTTCTTTTCATAGTAAGCGGAGAAATTCTGCAAATCGTTTTCTTTAACTCTTGCCGATATATATTCTTTTGGTGTCATGCCGTATTTTTTTTGAAAACATTTATAAAACCAGCTTAAATTCTGAAAACCGCTTTGATAAATTAAATCCGTTATATTTACTCCTTTGTTCAAAAGCATACTGCATATATAGTTTAATCTGTTATCGATAATGAAATCCGTAGGCGTGGTATTATAGTATTTTTTAAAGCTGCGTGATAAATGCTCCTGCGATTTATTGCTTATTTTGAGCATTTGAGGAAAGCCTTTTGAAAAGTTCTCCGCTTTTTTCATTTCTTCATATGTATATGAAAGCCAAATAGGAATATTGCTTTCCGGCACAAGTGAAGTATAGCTGCTGAAATACTCCGCAAAAAGCTTTATGAGCAAAACCTTTGCATGCAGCTTTTTGGAAATAAAATTATCGATTGTAACATCTTCAAGAGATGATAAATTCAGCGAAAGCTTGTTGAGCTTTTGAGAGTCAAGCGTAACGGTAGGAGGCATGGGAGACTCTAAAAGCAAATCAAAATCGTAACAATCCGAAAGATATTCCTTTACCGCTTCAATAAAATCAATTGAAATAGAAAAGTTAATAAATGAGAAATTGTTTTTTGAACGCTCAAATGTGTGTCTGTCATCGGGACGGATAAAGACAAGCGTTCCGCGGGGCAGAACCATTCGCGACTCATTTATTAAATGTGCTATGTTATCGTCAAGAGTCAAAAACACTTCGTAATATTCATGGCTGTGAACAAAAAAAATCTCTGTTTCGGAATATGAGTGCTTGCATGTGAACTTCAAACTTGAATTAATAAACAGAGAGGCGGGTAAAACAGGAATACGATTCATATAAATAAGACCTCTTTTCAATACAAATAAACTATCATAATATCATTATACGATAGTTTTTGTATCATGTCAATGCTTTTTTTGATAATAAAATAATGTTATAATAAATTTAAAGAAAAGGTTGGATTTATGGAAATAATTACTAAATAAACGAGAAAAAATGCAGCATGTAAATAAAATTACGCGGTTTTTATAAAAAAATGAAGTTTGGTTTTTTATAAAAGATTATATCAATAAAAGAAAAAAACAGTGTTCGGTAAATATCTGCATGAGGTGCACCTCGGCGGAATTTATATAAAAAATAAAAGTAGAAAGGAAATGAAAAAATGAAAAAAATGAAAGAAAAAATTGTAGCGTTGTGCAGTATGATTGCGATACTGGCATCTGTGTTTGTTGCTCCCGCAGCGGCGGAAACAGCAGAGACTATCAGTATTTTGTGTAAGGATCAGGCGGCAAGTAATCCGCAGATATATCGCGGATGGGGTCATGGCGACGCTTTGGGCAATCAAACTGACGACATAACCGGGACTATTTCCGCAAAATTTGATTTTACGGTGGAAAAAGCAGGTTGGTATGATGCGGAATTTATAATAGCGTCTAATTCAAGCTATCGTTATTCTGCCGGTAATTTTTCGAAGGTTAATTATTGGTTTGACAGCGATAGCCCGAAATGGCTTTCGGATTCGTCTGTAAATGCTGCTTCGCCTACGGTGGAAACCTTGAATTATGACCCGCTGAGCACTGCGGAAAACTTTGAACAGACAAAGCTTTTGGAGCCTTTATATTTTGAGGCGGGCAGCCATTCAATTAATTTTATTACTGACGGAGTAAACAGAAGTAACATTGTTATGGCAGGATTTTATTCAATAAAGCTTAATTATGTTGATTTTTCTGTTATTAATGTTATGTGCCGAGACCAAAAGGCAGCAAACAGTTCTTTGGAAGAATGGGGAATAGGCGGAAATTACGGAGCTGCGCTGGGTAAAAGAATAAATAATAATAACAATGCTCAGAAGATTAACGCATCTTTTAAATTTAACATAAAAAACGAGGGTTGGTATTCCGCGAACTTTATTATAGCATCCAATTCCGGCAATGAATATTCTGCCGGAAATTTTTCGAAGGTCAATTATTGGTTTGACAGTGATAGCCCGAAATGGCTTTCGGATTCAGCGGTAAATCCTTCGTCGCCGACGGTAACAACGGTGAATATAGACCCGTTGAATACGTCTCGAAATTATGAACAGACAAAGCTTTTGGAGCCGGTTTATTTTGCGGCGGGAGAGCATACAATTAGTTTTGAAACCTTTGAGGATAGCAGAGACGGAGCGGCACATGCAGCATTTTATTCGATTAAGCTCGAAAACATTGATGTAAGCTCATTAAATGATATTACGCTTCACGGCGGAGATTATCCGAATGTAGCTATTGAGGATAAGGATGGCAATGTAAGCTATGTGCAGGCGGAAACAGATAGATATAATTTAAAAGACAAAGGAAAAATAGCCTTGATATACCGTAACTCATCTAAAGACGGAGCGGAAAACGGATACAAATTCACAATTCCGTTTAAGGTTTATACGGATGGCTACTATGACTGTAATATAAAGATGTGTTCCTACGCTCGTTTGCCGATAAGTAAATACGGATGGAGTTCACCGGCATATGTTGGAATTGACGCTGAAGCGCCGACATGGATAAAATCATTTGCGACCGATGAAGATATTGAAGTGACTGCTGAAATTGTTAAAACATTCGGTGATGATACTTATAATTTTGAACCCGGACAGTGGCAGGAATGTGCTCTTAAACCTATGCACTTGGCAGCGGGAAATCATACTATGACAATTCACATTCCCGAACAGGCACCGAATCAGGAGAGCAACCTTTATATTTTTGCACTTGACAGCATTCACATCCGCCCGGCAGAAGCTCGGACGAGCTTTACAGCTGAGGGTGAAGAGCTCTGGATTAAAGATAAGAGTGACGTTGTTGAGGACAGTGTATATTCAAACGGCTCGGCTGTGAAATATACACAAACAGGTACTGTGAGCGTTCCGTTCTATCTTTCGAGTGACGGAAACTACAATTTCGGGGCAATCGCAAAAGGAACAGCTTCGTATAGAGTAGACGGAACAGCTGTTTCGGGAATTTCGTCTATCGAGGATTTGCAGGCGACAGTCGGCAGCGGCTGGAACAGATACAAATCATCGGTTATGCAGCTTAATGCGGGAGTACATACTCTTGAAATTGACGTAAACGACTCGTATATGCTTGATAAAATAGATATAATAAAAGCAATTAATGTGACAGATATTTCCTTGCAGGGAGATGACGTTATATCTGAGGGTCAAAGCAAACTGATGAAAGTCATTAACCAAGACGGAGAAGAAGTGTCTTTGTATGATGTTGATTCTCTGTGCTTCGAAAGCAACGATGAAAATATTGCCGCGGTAGACGGTTACGGCAATGTCACAGCTGTAAATGCGGGCACGGCCGTAATTACTGTCGGAGCGGCAGCAGGCGGAAAAAATATGACTGCTTCAAAGAAGATTTATGTACCGGGTAAAACCGGCTTATATCTTAAGGATGCTGCAATAAACGGAAATGATGTAACGGTTACGCTTGCGGCAGCTTCGGATGCTGCGGCATCAAAAGTGATAGTTGCTTCGTATGGCGCAGTAAACGGAGTTCCGACATCATTTAAAGCAGTTAATTTTGCGGATTTCGGTGCAATTTCCGCAAATACAAGCGATACAAAAACAATATCATTAACTTCAATAGAAGCGTCGGATCATGTATGTGTATTTGTATTTGACGGTCTTGATACAATGGTACCATTGTATGCAAAAACAATCGTAAGATAAATATTGTCTGCACGGCGGAATTTAGAAATGCGTTTTAGAATAATTCCGCCGTGCAATTCCTAATGGAGGGCAGAAATGAAAAAAACAATACGTTTTTTGTTTATTATGACGGCAGTTCTTTTTATTGCAGTGCTGCCGGCAAGTGCGGAAAGTGTAAGAACAGAGGGGGAAAACTACTCCGATATAAGCTTTGACGGAGGGTATATAAGAAACAATTCGAATTTCAGCGAAAAAAAAGCTTTATATGCGGATGTTGATGCGTTAATCGGCGAATGCCGCATAACATATAATATTGACGCTCCGAAAGACGGAAATTATAATTTAACAGGTGTGACCAGTGTATTTGACGCGTATTATACCACAGATTTTGACATACGGATAAACGACGGTGATTTGTACATGCCGCAGGTAAAGGTTCTTGAAAAATATTCATGGACAATTGCCGGAAGAAACGACTATATGGCGCGCCAGGATTTCGGAAGCGTAAGGCTGAACAAGGGACAAAACAAATTGGAAATAATTCTCAGAAGAGATGATCCTCATGTTACCGATGCGAGATTTATAACAATTATAGATTACTTGGAATTTACATCGGTTACGGAGGAATTTAAAATAAAAGAAATTAAAGCACTGACAGATGCAGCCAATGTTTTTTCGAAAGGCAGCAATGCGGAATTTAAAATAAAATTTACCGATGCGGCACAGACGAAAAAAACGGTCATGTTCAATCTGTATGATATGACCGGCAGAAAAGTCAGGAACGGGTATGTTTCGGCGGCAAAAGGTAAAACCGAATGTATGCTTAATTTGGGTGCTATGCTTTGCGGTTGGTATAAGCTGGAGATTTCGGGAATTGAAACGGATAATATTTTAAATCCGATATTTTTCAGTATTGTGGACAGTGCAAAAAACAGCTCAAAAAACAGTCCTTTCGGTATTGATAAATTTAAAAGCAATTTATATGACAGTAAAAAAATGTATAAGGCCGCGGGATATATGGGAATTGATATGGTAAGAATCGGAAATGACCCTTATCTTGCGATGAATAATGAAAACTATCTTGAAACTCATGAAGATTTATATAGAGACGCGGAATATGCCGAAGGAATGAAAACGCTTGTAGGATATGAGCATTTGGGTGCAAATTGGTCAAGAAAGAGTCCGGATAATTTGCTTGAAGCTTATGAAATGAATAAAAATCTTGCGTCTCATTATAAGGGCAGAGGGTATGCGTATGAAATATGGAATGAAGAAGAAGCGCAGTTTTACGAGCAGCCGGCAGACACGTATGCCTCATTTTTTAAGGCAGCGGCGATAGGCATATCGGACGGCGACCAAGCTGCTTTCAAAATGCCGGGCGGTTACGGCGGAACGCCGGAAAATTTCTTTGTACGACTTCTTTTGAGAAACGGAGTTACCGATTATGCGGACGCATACGCCTACCATAATCATACTTCCGTTTTAAGAGGTAAATCATACAGTAAATTCGTTGAATCGGTAGCAAAAAAACATATGAATGCAGCGTTGGCATATGATGCTTTTCAGCCTGTGTGGGTAACCGAAGCGGGGATAAATATGGCTGTGGACGGTAATGAAATTCCTGCGGACGATACTCTTTCTTCACAGGCAAGATATTATGTGGTAGGTACTGTTCAGCAGCTGGCATACGGAGCGAAAAAATCGTTTTGGTTCAGAATGGGTCATTTTATGGAGGACGGAAACGAATGGGGAACATATAACAAAGAAAGTCAGCCGTACCCGGCAGTAAATTCAATTGCCATGCTCACGAAAATTCTTAAAAAAGGAGAATTTAAGGGAACACTAAACACTGTCGGAGATGTAGAGGGATATTTGTTTGATACCGGTGACAGCGACGCAGCGGTTGTCTGGTCAGACTCAGAGGGAAGGTGTCAGCTCTATACCGATTTGCCCGTTAAGGTTACAAGTCTTGATCGGGAAACAAAGGAATATAAACCGACGGTTATGAACGGCGGCGGTATGGTAAATATTCCGGTGTCATATTTTCCGATATTTATAGAATTTGTCGGCAGGTCGGACGAAAGAAACTATTTTGGGATAAAGGGTTTTGAAAAAAATACTGCCGCAAAAACCTATACTGCCGCGGACAGGATTGTTCTTCAGCAGCTTTGGGAAGGACAAGACGAATATCAATCAAAGGTACGCGGGTATAAGCTTTCGTACGGACAAAAGCAGAAGATTAAGTTCAATGTGTACAATTTTAATGATACGCAGCAAAGAGGAACATTGAATATTGTTTCGGAATCCGCTGTAAGAGAGACCGAAATTATTAATTTGAGCGGCCGAAGCTTTGAATTTAATATTGCACCGATGTCTTCGCAGAGCTTTGAAGCGGAAGTAGTATGCAATTCAAATGCGGAAGCGGGAGAAACAGGATTTTTGATGCTATCGGCAAAGCTTTCGGACGGAAGTGAAATATCAAAATCCATAGCGGCATTTTATGCGGATGACAGCGAAAGGGTGTTATCCGGTTATGATTATTTCGAAAATTATTCGGATATAACAAAATGGAATGAAAAAAATTGCGGCGACGGAATTACAATAAAGAAAAGCAGCCCGTCGGACGGTGTGGTACGTTTTGATGTAACGAGCAAAAATAATAATGTGTGGTATTGGCCGAGCATAGGTTTAACAAATTATGTCGGTGACGAAGCGGGACTCACTTTTAAAATCCGTTCGACAAAAGGAAACGAGCAGAATGTAAATGTGTATGCTTACTGTACAGACGGAGCATATTGGCTCGGGATAACAAATGCGGTTTCGTATGACGGAGAATGGAAGCAGGTTATTATTCCCTGGCACAGATTTCTTGTATTTTCGGGTACAAGCACGGAATTTGACCCGAAAAAAATAAGAAGCATAGGAATTGGAAGCTATGCTCCCGCGGGAGAAAGCTCCTATGAATTAAAGGAATTGGGTTTTTACCGGTCGGACAGTCCGGCCGACATGAGCGATAAGGGACAGCCGATAAGGATAAGCGGTATAACGCCGGATAAAAAATATAACAGAAATACGAGATTTCATATTGAGGCAAACGTTAATCAGACAAACGAAATCTCTGTAAGATTGGGAGACCGGTATATAAACGACTATTCTTTAAATGACGGTAAGCTTGTATTTGATTTCACCGTGAATGAGCGGGGAAAATATGATTTACAAATTACAAACACCGATAAATGGAATTACAAAAATACATCGTTGATTAATTTTTATGTAAAATAGTTAGTTGTAAAACTTTAGTTTTACAATTAGCTAGTTATGTAAAATAAAAGGAGGAGCATTAACAATGAAAATTAAGAAAGAAATGGCATTGGTTTTGGCTTTGGCAGCATTGACCGGAGGTTGTGCAAAACAGGCGGATGACGGAAAAATAACCCTAAAGGTCGGGAATTGGCCGGATGAAACAAACGCAGAGTCTCTTACAAAGCAAAATGAATTAAAGGATAAATTTACGGAGGCAAATCCGGGAATTAATATTGTTCCGGACACTTATACGTTTGATACAAAAACATTCACTATGAAAGCATCAGCGGATCAGCTTCCGAATTTGTACTCTACATGGTTTACGGAAATAGATAACATAATAAAACAAGGCTATGCAGCGGACATTACCGAGCAGATGAAAAAGCACGGTTTTGACACTGCAATAAACTCCGAGCTTTTGAATCTTGTAAAGGATGAAAACGGAAAAATATACGGAGTACCTACAGACGCATATGCGCAGGGACTTTATATAGATAAAAAGCTGTTTAAAGAAGCGGGGCTTGTAACTGCCGACGGAAGCATAAA
>CAKSJU010000002.1 GCA_934463455.1 uncultured Clostridia bacterium
CACCGAGTATCGTTTTCGACATGTGCAATATTATATCCCTTTTTGAGCATCATAATTTCCAACTCAGGAAATGCTCCAAAATATTCTTTTTTCAAAAGCTTGTATGTACGGATTGCTTCAAGAAATTTTATGTAATCTTCCACCTTGATACACAGCCTGCTCCGCCGCTTTCATACTTTGTACCGATTCTGTAATCAGCTTTGAGCATGAATAAATATTATAAAGCTCTTTTCCCGTCACCTCCGTTTTTTTGTTTATATAGCCACATGCAAAACTCCAAATATATAGAGTTTATGCGGTTTTACGGATGTGGCAGATCCGTTTTATCACTATAAATTAATTAAAATGTATAGAAAAAACCACTCAAATTTGGTATAATATAGTTGCAACAAAAAATCTCAAAGGAGAGTGGTTTTTATCTATCGTCAAGAAATTCTACAAGACATCAGTCTTTTCACTTCACAACCTAAAGCAAAATTTTATGATGAATTGTTTTTAAATTTGGATTTATCTTTTATTCCTGCTAATAAGTCAAATACAGGTCGTAAAGGATATAGTAATCATTCGATGATTTGCGCTTTCATTGTTATGAAATGCGAAGGTTTTTCGCAAATCTCTGATTTGCACGATTATTTGTCCAATAATCTCATCATTGCTCATTACTGTGGCTTTGACATTACCAAAGAATTACCGTCTTATGCCAAATTCACTCGTTTTATTCGTGAATTTGATAACGATGTTCTGCAGTCCGTTATGCAGTCTCAGGTCCTCAAGGCTGTTGATTTAAATCTGATTGACAGCTCTTTCATTGCTCTTGATGCTACTCCCGTTAAAGCTAATGTTTCTAACAACAATCCCAAATCTTTCAGAAAAAACAAGTTTTCAAAAGATAATACTCCAAAAGCAGATAAGGATCGCACTTTGGGTGTTCAGACAGCTTCCAATCAGCATAACGAAAAGAAATACGAGTTTTATTGGGGCTACAAGAATCATATCCTTGTAGATTGTATATCGGGCTTACCCATTTGCGAACTCACAACCGGCGCCAATATTTCCGATAGCTCTGTAACCCTTGATATTCTCAAAAAAGCAAATTCTTTTCTTCCTCTTTCGGAATGCTCGTTCTTAGCCGATAAGGCATATGACGCAAAATATATTTACAATACCATCCGCGATACATACAACGGTGATTGCTTTATCGCGCTCAACACCCGCCATACTAAAGCGCCTGAAAAGCTTCTTCAAGGCAATATCATCTGCGAAGCAGGACTTGCTATGCACCGCAACGGCAAGTTCACCGACAGGGGGCGCACCCGACAAAAGTTTTGCTGTCCGTTTAAGCGTTCAAAGAACGGCGAATGTCCATGTAATCACAAAAACTGGAACAACGGCAGAAAAACACGCGGCTACACAAAATGCGTTACTGTTCCGGATGATAACAGACTTTCTATTGACAGGAGTTCTATCGCTTTTAAATCAATCTATCCATTAAGAACAGAAGCCGAGAGATACAATTCAAGATTTAAACAGACCGGCTGTGAAAGAGTTTATGTCCGAACCGGAAACTCTGTTAAAAATCTGAATACAATCGCCCATATTTCGCTGTTATTAATTGCAATAACTGCTGTTGTCACTAGGAAAGATGTTTCTTACCGCAGTGTAAAAGCGTTAAAAAGACTCGCCTGACAAAACGCAAAAGTTGAATTTTTCATTTTTGCCGTTAGGCTTGTTTGCCATACACTTTTTCCCTTCATTCTCTGCTTTTTTTGCTTCGCTCTGCTTTTTTTCTTTTTGATTATTTTTTCATCATTGTGTTTTGCACTTCTCTATCTTTTTTTTACTTAATCCGCCGCCGAACCGTGGCGTCAGTCATCTTCATTCAAGCTATATTATAGCACAATATTTTAAGAATTAAAATATATAATCGGATATAAATTTTATATTTTTGTACCTGTTTTCAAAAAGATATTGTTTTTTTAGCGGAATATGTTATAATTGATCGTGAGAGGTGAAAACAAATGAAAATATCTACACAAACAGAAGTTGCAAGTAAAATTATAGGTGAAGAGAAAACCGTTGAATATATAGCAAAAGCCGGCTTTGATGCATGGGATTTTACTATGTGCAGTATGTTTTCTTATGATTGGTATACCGGTAAGTTTTCAAAAACCGACCATCCCCTGTGTGGAAGCAACTATTTAGCATTTGCAAGAAAGCTAAAAAAAATAGGTCTTGATAACGGAATAGTATGCAATCAGTCCCATGCACCATTTCCGAGTGCTATGGAGGTTATATCCTATTTGAAAAGAGCAATAGAATGTACCGCTGAGGCAGGAGGAAAAATTTGTGTAATACACCCCGAAAACAACAAATCTCCGGAACAGAATGCCGAGATGTATTTTGAATTATTACCTTTTGCAAAGGAATGCGGTGTGAAAATTGCAACAGAAAATATGTGGAACTGGGACTGGGACAAGGATTTTGCCTTACCTGCTGCTTGTTCATCACCTGATAATTTTAATGCTCATATTGATGCAGTTAACGATGACTTTCTTGTTGCCTGTCTTGATATAGGTCATGCCGAAATGAAAGGTCTTGATACAAGTGCTGTAGAAATGATAAATACACTCGGAAACAAAATTCAGGCTCTTCATATTCATGATAATGATAAATGGCACGATTCACATCAGATTCCTTTTTCAATGAGTATAGATTTTGAAGCTATTGTAAAGGCTCTGAAGAAAATAAATTATAATGGATATTTTACCCTTGAAGCAGATGAATATTTATCTTCATTTACAAGCGATAATATGTTCGATGGTATAAAGAATCTGCAACATTCCGCAAAAAAGCTCGCAGATATGTTTGATAACCTATAAAGGGTACCCCTTAGAATTAAGAAGTTTATGAAAATGATCTGAAAAAATGTTTTGTAAAATACTCATATGTATATTATACCACAGAATTAGAAAAAAGAAAAGCCTACCCCTCAAGATTGAGGGGCAGGGGTGTTGAGGTGCGAGTCATCGCACTTTTTTATGCCGTTAAGAAATTCTGTTTCCTCTTCTCTTTTATGAATTTTCAGAGATTCGTCTATCTCACCGATTATGCCGTTAATTCCTTTTTCCAGCACTTTTTTATAGTCAGTCGTTGCGTGCTGCCACTCCATGGTTGATAGATTATCAATAGGCTTCAAGTAAAAATTATTCAAAGCCTCCGCTGTTGCCTTATGGCCGACACGTGTAAACGCATCGCCGACAACACTGCCGTCACATCTGAAAAATCCTGTCAGCTTGGAATACTCGGTAATCATAGGCTGCTGATTTTTAATATATTCGCAAAGACGCTTGACCTCTCTTTCGCTTCTGGGCAGAAACAAATCCTCTCTGTCAAATTCTGTTTTTACGGGAGAAACATACATATCTCCGTTCAGCGTAAACTCCGTAAGCTTTTTAATTCTTTCATTCATGACAATCCCTCACTTATAGATTTCTTGTATAGTATCCGTTATTTTTGTTCTTGTCTGCTGAAATTTTTCATATCCCAGTACATGAGTTCCGAAATATGCCGTTATATTATTTATACGGTCTATAAAATAATGTGCTCCGGCAGCACCGCCCCAGCCGAAATCGGGTCTTGTATTTTCTGCCGTCGGACATTGCTGCCCAAGTCCGAATCCACGCTTACCCTGTACCCAATATGTCGGCATTTCTATTTGTTCCTTTGTTAGCTGATTGGTCGATAGCAGGTCAACCGTTTCTTTTTTCAAAAGCTTGTATGTACGGATTGCTTCAAGAAATTTTATGTAATCTTCCACCTTGATACACAGCCTGCTCCGCCGCTTTCATACTTTGTACCGATTCTGTAATCAGCTTTGAGCATGAATAAATATTATAAAGCTCTTTTCCCGTCACCTCCGTTTTTTTGTTTATATCCGTATAACCGTTTGCATGACGATACACACATTTCCCGTCTTTCATCACTATGCAATCATAGAATGGAATTCCCATTTCAAGAAAGCTGTCCAGCAGCTTTGTAAGTTCCGTAAACATCCAATCACTTCTCAAATATTTTTTTAATTTTTTTCATGTCCGGTACACTATAATTTTCATGTTCCATGCCGAGTGCATCATATTTATGCTCACCCATACTGTGATACGGCAAAGGCTCTTTTTTAATACATTTTATCTTTTTCAAAAATTCCGCAATTTTCCAAAGCTCTGATTTATCACCGTTAAATCCGCCTATAACGGGGATTCTTACGATAATATCGCATTTGCCCGAAAGGCGCAGCAAATTTTCGAGAATTAACTTGTTTGAAACGCCCGTTCCCTGTTTATGTAAATCCTCAGAAAATGCCTTGACGTCATACAAAAACAAATCCGTATACGGCAATATCCTTTCAAAATATTCCCACGGAACATTTCCGGCAGTATCGACCGCTGTATGTATTCCGTTCTCTTTGCATTTTTTAAGTATCTCGCGCAAAAAGTCCGTTTGCAGCATACATTCGCCACCGGAAAAAGTCGCACCGCCGCCGGAATTTTCATAAAAAGCCTTATCCTTTATAACTTCGGCAAGTACCTCATCAACACTGTATTCCCTGCCGCATATTTTTCTTGCGTCGGCAGGGCAGTAAAGCTCACATTTGCCGCAGAAATCACATTTTTTTAATTGATGAGGACAAACCTCGGCACATTTGCCGCAGCCGATACATTTATCCTTATAAAACATCATTTGTTTTTTTGCCGATTGGCTTTCGGGATTATGACACCATCTGCATTTAAGGTTGCATCCCTTGAAAAATACGGTCGTCCTTATCCCCGGTCCGTCCACAAACGAATTTCTCTGTATATCAAATATTGTAGCTTTCATATAATCACCCTAATTTCTCCTTAATATATTAATTATATCAAACAATCTTTTACCGGTAAATTAAATTCATTATGGTTTTATAATTTATTACGGTAATTTTTTTATTCATTGAAAAAAATAAATTTATGCGTTATGATTGCCTTAATGAAAGTTTTTGAGGTTGGATTTTATGAATTGTTCGACTGTGAAACAATCCGTGACCGTACCGATTCTATACGCTATATGCCCAAAGGACAGTCGTGCGGCAGATATACGGTGCAGCTGCAAAAGGTAAACGGGATTTTCGCCTTCGGAATATTCTATTGATTGCATATAAAATTACTCATGAAAATTTCATATGCAATCACCGTTTATTCTTATTGCCGAAACTTTTCACAGAGCAAATATTCTATCTCTTGTTTATCAAGAACGATATTGCAGTTATCAACGGCTTCTTTAAGGCGTGACACACTTTTTGCGGATATGAGCGGTATGTTTTTTATATCACATCCGAAATAAAATCCGTACAATGCCTGATGGGCATTTATTTGTTTTTTATTACAGATATTTTTCAATCGCCTGAAAAGCTCCCGATTTTTTTCAGAGGTGCCTGCCGGAATGTCATTTCCGTAGAAAAACCCGTAAGCCTGTGCTGCAAACCCGATAACCGGCAATCCGATTTCTCTATAATATTGATAATCTTCAAAATTCATCTCGTGTACTAATTCTTTTTCATCCCAGCCGTTTGTCACATTATCTTTCAAGGAAAAAGCAATCTCACTGTATTCAAACTCTGCAAGACCGTGTTCTTTTGCATATTTGTTTGCCGCTTTAATTCTTTGAGTGCTCCAGTTCGATGCCCCTATATGCTTCACCATTCCGGATTTTACATATTTGTTGAGTATCTCAATTGCCGCACCGGGCTCAACGGTCGGATCATCTTTATGGAAAAAATAGATGTCAATATAATCGGTGTTTAATTCTTCCAGACTTTTTGTAATATCTGCCTCTATGTCATTTTCCGTAATTCTGTTTCTTATATGCTCTCCGTTTTTATATTCGGGATTTCCTCCCTTTGTTATCAGTACAATCTCATCACGCATTCCGCTTGATTGTAACCAGCGACCTATACACCGTTCACTTTCAGGGGACTTGGGGCGAGTAACGTCTTCGCCGTAACAACGGGCGGTATCTATTACATTACCGCCGTTTGCAACATACATATCAAGTATTTCCGCACTTGTTTTTTCTGTGTTCATACAGAAACGGTGTGTACCGAGTGCAATTCTGCTTAAATTTTTTCTGTCTATAATAATTTCCGATTTTGGTATCATAATAGCATTAACCTCTCTTTATTTATAAAAATTACGTGTTAAAACTTCCTCCTGCCACTCGGGTGACAGGCTTGTAAACTTAGCTGAGAAACCGCATACTCTGACAATTAAATCAGGATATTTCTCGGGGTGTTTTTGTGCATCGAGCAAAGTATCCCTTGATACACAGTTGAGCTGAAGCGCCTCCATTGCCGTGTCGGCAGATGTACGCAGGAATGCTTCACATGTGGATATTGATGTTGTTCCGGGTAAAATGATATTTACAACACTGTTGCCTGCCATTTCGGTTTTATCCAATGCGTCGAGTGAATTTACAACGCTTGTTACATAGGGGATTTTTTTCAGCCTTGACGGTGTAAGACCCTGCGCTATATAATCTCCGTTATATCTTCCGTTTGGGGTGGCAAGCGTTTGCTCTCCCCAAAAACGGATTTCCGTATATGTGAGATAGCCGAGATTTATTTTCCCATCGTACATACTTGTATGCTTTGAAAGCATATTGTACATATCAGTATTAAATCTTGCGGCAAGCTCACAGGATTCCTTTTCTCCGTCGCCCCAGCCGGAACAGTGTATTGCGTCATAACGCATTTCATCGTAACCCTCCCAATTGCTGCGCACAGCTTCAAGCAATTGCTTGAGTGTGTATTTTTTTCGGTCAAAGCAAAGAGTTTTTATTGCCATAAGCGAATCTACAATATCGGCAAATCCAAAGCATGAATAGGTGTCATCCTTATATCTTGTACCTTTGTTGGTATAATCCCTCTTATTTTTAATGCAGTCGTTATAGGTTGATGAGTACAGCGGCAAAGGATCAACCATGTTCCATATTTGACCGCCTTTTGTTGCTACTCTTGTTTTTTCAGAAAAAAGCACATCCATGTTTTTACAGGTAATATCATAAACCTCATCAAAGCTTTTTGCATTATCAATCGGTTCAAAGAACATATTGACCTCTTTCATTTTATCCGTGCGGTTGTGAATCTGATATTCAAAAGCTTTTAATAAATTTGTGTAGTTTCCGCAATTCTGACATCCGGCGGCATTGGGTTCAATATCCCAGCAGCCTGATGCAAGATAATCTCTTGCGTCCTCAACAGTTAAGCCGCTTCGTATAAGTGACGGAATTACGGCATCATCATTCTCATAAAGAATTGTGCTTGTTCCGTTTGTGACCGGACCGTTCATTTTGTCAAGGTATTCTTTAGGCGAGTTTTTGGAGAAACGGCACTTAATTTTGGGGAAAATGATTCGTTCTTCATATGTTGCATCCAAAAACATTTTTGTCAGTTCATTATATATGGGATTTCCGTCTGTATCACAACCGCCGAGTACGTAAGTACATTCCAGTTCGTGGTCGGCATAACCGACCATTTCTTTGTCATGATTGTAATGGCAGTCGAAGATAAGCAAAAACTTTGAAACAAGTTCATATGCTTCTTCCTTTGTAATTGCACCTGAATGTATGTCCGCTTCATAGAATGGGTATAAATCCATATCCATGCGGCCGAACGAGTTGGGACCGATTCCTTCAAGAGAACCGATAACTTTTCTCATAAGTGCATATACATTTAGTGCCTCGTAAAAACTTTGCGGCTTTTCCCAGGGAACCCTTCTTGCGGTGTCCGCAATTTTTCTGTAATTTTCATTTTGCGGATATGTTTTAAGCAATTCTTCCGCTTTGTCCGCAAACTTTTCACATATCTTTTTTACGCATAAAAGACCTTCGCATACCGCAGATAAGAAATCTCTTTCCTCATCGGTCTCGGCATTTGCAAGCTGATGTTTTGCATCTTCCCAAACTCCTTTTAACCCTTTTTGCAGAATGGGTCTGTGATTAAACTGAAAATGTTGGTCGGAATCGTTATAAGCACCGCAGATTAAATACAGCAGTTCTTCTGTCTGGCGGCAGCGTAAGTACCATAACTCCTCGTCCTGTTCAATAAATAAATGTTCATTTTTCCAATGTGTCCATCCGCCGGCATGCTTATAGCCGCGGAAATTCCTGGAGCCGTCCGATGCGCCGGGCAAAATACCTGTTTCGTAATAAAACGGCAAATCTTTAAATAAAACAGGCTTCATAATATCGGTAATAGTCTTATATTGCAAAACTTTCATATCGTATGCAGACATACTTTTGTCATACAATTCATCAAGCTTTTTTGTGCCGACTTCCAGATACTTTTTTGCATTTTCATACGATGTTTTGCTGTAATAATTTTTGATTTCATTACGTAATTCATTATATTTCATAATCAATTCCTCCTTAAAATTTATTGATTATAGTATACATACTTCTTTTTTTAATGTAAATGAAAAATCAAGAAAAATTGTAAAATAAGGAAATAAATATTTGCAAAATAGTGTTTTTTATGTTAGAATATATTAAAGAAAAGCTGTAAGGAGTGAGACAATTGGATTTTAGCAGTTTAAAAATTAAGGAAATTGATTGTGTTCTAAAATATACCGCCGAAGAAATGAGCTTTACAGCACAAAATCGACATATCCATATAATCGGAATCCATCTTTCCGGAAGTGCCGTGCATTACTTAAAAAATCAAAAATTTACAATCAGTGAAAACTGCATATATTTTTTAAATCAAAAAGATGATTACAAAGTAAAGGTCTTGGAAAAAGGTGTGGCTTTTTCAGTTCACTTTACAACATACGAACCGATTGACACAGAAAGCTTTTGCATAAAAACAGCAAAAGCAAATGAGATTGTGCGTCTGCTGAATCTGATTGAAAAAGAATTTCTATCAAAAAATAACGAACTCGGTCTGATGTCCGATGTATATGGTTTGTGCTCAGAATTAAATAAAATATATCAAAAATCTTATTTTCCGAAGGACAAAAGAATGATTGCCGCCGAAAAATACATAAATACTCATTTTGCGGAAAATGACTGTCTCACCGAAGCAGCAAAACAAAGTACACTCACACGCAGACGATTCAATGATCTTTTCAAAAGCTGTTTCGGACTGACACCGAACAAATATCTCACGAGCTTGAAAATTGAATATGCAAAAAATCTCATAAGCACAAATTATTTCAGTATTTCTCAAATTGCCGAAATGTGCGGTTTTTCGGATATATATTATTTTTATAAGGTTTTCAAAAGTGAAACCGGTGCTACGCCTGCCGAATATAAGAAGAACATTGACAAGGATTGAAAGGCTACTTATCGGTATTTCTTGCATATTGTCTGTATTCCGTTGCCGTCATCCCTGTCACCTTTTTAAAATAACGGCAAAAATAGCTTTCATCACCGAATCCTGAAAGCTCTGAGATTTTCGGAATAGAGTAGTAATCGGATACAATAAGTTCCTTTGCTCTTGAATGTTTGAGGTTATTTATGTACTTTATCGGAGTGGTATTTTTGCATTTCAAAAAAATGTTCCGTAAATATGTTGTGCTTATACCGCATAAATCCGCAAGATAATCTACATTTATATTTTCTGATGTATAATTCTTGTGTATATAATCTATTGCCGGTGCGATAATATGCACTGTACTTTGAGACACATACTTTTTTTGTATTCGCCGAGCATGGAGCATATTATTGAATACAAACTTGCTTTTGCGCTGACTGACTTTCGGGATTATGCCTCATTTTCATCTGCAAACTTCATTGCATCGGTAACTCTTTGACATACTGCCCTGTGTTTCCTATCATCCGCAATCCAACACCCGAATTTATTGCTATAATCACCGTTTGATCCATTACTACCCATACATCTCCTTTATTTAATGCTTGACCTTAAATTTGCCCCAATTCTTTGCCTCATACATCTCTGCTACATTTTCAAGAGCCTTAAAATGTTCAGTTCCGCAATGTATTTTAAGCTGTTCGGGAGTACGCAAGCCGTAATCTCGGATACATCACATTTTCCAAATCCATTGATAATTCTCTCTTTAGATTTTTACAATCCATTTGCCGTCTTTTCGTGCACCGACTCTCTCAATAATTCCGTTTTCTCGTAGTTTTTTTATATTTCTTTCCACAGTGCTGTGATTAACGTCGAGTTTATCTGATATTTCTTTAATCGTGCAATACGGATTTTCTTTCAGCATCAAAATAATTTTTTTCTGCTTTTCTGATATTTTTATTTCCGCATTTATACCTGCATTTATTTCCGCTTTTTTATCCGCATTTTCTTCAAAAAGATGATTGATATGCAAATATCTGTTTTTTAACTCGTTATTCTCATCCAGAAGCAGATTTCTTATAAATTTTTCAAGATAAACAGTAGTTTCATGAATGTCATTTTTTAAGTCTGTATAATTTGCTCTGACAAGTGCATTCCTGAAATACCACGCATTTTCCGCAAAAATATCATTTGTTGCGTCATAACCCAATGAACGCAAATACTTAATAAAAAATACTGCCGTTGTCCTTGTGTTTCCTTCTCCGAAAATATGAATTTGCCACAGTCTTGATATAAAGAACGCAAGATGTTCTATAATCTCGTCTGTCGAAAGTCCTTTATAACTAAACTTTTTTTCCTGCTCAAAATCGTATTCCAACGTCTGGCGAAGCTCTGCTGCATTGCCGTAAAGAACCGTAGCACCGTCAAGCACCCATTCCTTTTTGGTTATGTTATAATCACGAATTTTGCCGGCGTGCTTGTAAATTCCCAAAAACAACTTTCTGTGAATTCCAATATATTCGCTGGGCGAAAATGTGAATGCTTTTTCGGAAAGAATGGTGGCGATACGAACAGAAACCTTATCGGCCTCCTCGGTTCTGTCATCATTATTCCGGTTTGGGATTGCCGCATAATAGCTTTCTATTCTTTTTTCGGCATCTGCCATTGAAATATTGCCTTCAATATTTTCTATAGCTGTCTGTACCAAATGCTCAGACGGCTCAAGTCCGTCAACAGCCTGCAATCCTATTGCCGTACTCCACGCATAACCTTTGTACTTTTTACTCGGTTCAGACTGTTTAATATATTCTTTAAAAGGATCTTGATACATATGTTTATCTCCTTTCATAGCACACTAACTTTAAAACTCTACTGTTTCCTCCGGTTTTGTGAATGATGAGAATACCGCTTTTGCATTCTTAAAATAGAACACCTGGGTGTTTCCGTCATCGGGATCATAAAGTGCTTTAAGTTCCGGATATGCTTCAAGCATTGAAACTCTTGCCTCTCTGCGGTCGTCCTCAACCAGTTCGCCCGATACTCTGATCCAGTCTTCACCGTTCATTGCACATATCTCAACATTTGGATTTTTCTTTATCTGTTCCGACACAGCTTTTTTCTTGCCCGTCTGAATATAGAGCCTGCCATCAAAAATATGAGCTGTTCCGAAAGGACGAACCTTCGGTTTATCACCGTCAACCGTTGCCAAATAATATGTTTTTGCATCTTTCAAAAATTTACATACTCTTTCCATAATCTTAGTCTCCTTATTCTTAGTTAATTATAGCTAATTGTAAAACTAAAGTTTCACAATTAAAACGCTTGAGTAGAAATAAAAAGTTCCATCCGATTTAACGAATTGTAGGTTGAAACTTTTTATTTCAGCCAAAAATGACGCACATGTCGTCATTTTTGATTACGAATCAGGGGGAGGCATTAGAGATTCGAATCCAATATGGTTTAAAAAGACAAATTTTTCGTAATACTATGTCAAAATGCTCGTTAATCCATAAAGGATTGCCTGCGCTTTTTCCTTGTCTTGCAGAAAAATTTGCTCTTTTTAAACTCTGCGACCTCTGATTTAGGAAAATTTTTGTTTTTTGGGTGCGTAAAGGCGAAGCAAGGCTTATTGCCTTGCAAGACTGACAAACCGAAAAAACGGAAATTTAACAAATCAGAGGCATATTGTGTTCGAGTCCCTAATGCCTATACCCCCGATACTCCCCACAAAAGCAGTTATTAATTGTAAAATTTACATTTTACAATTAACTACTTAGTTAATTAATTTATGATTTTTCGTGGTTTTGGGTTTTGTCAAATCAAAGCTGTCCTCAATCATATTTTTAATATCATCATCCAGCACTGTTCCGTCAAGTATAATTGAATTCCAATGATATTTATTCATATGATATGCAGGAACAACCGACTCAAAGGCACTTCTCCACATATATGTAAGGCTCGGATCACATTTGACATTTATCCAAATACAGCCCATATGCTCATAAATTGCAGCAAACATCTTTTTATTACCCTTATGCCGCATAACCGTCCAGTTGAAGTCGTGAAACGGATAATCCTCATAGGTATCATTAAGCGACAAACAATATTCAATTATATCACGCCTCGTTTTCATAGATCATATCTCCTATTAATTATTCCTTGAGCACTTTTCAGCGTCAATTGCCAAAACAAGCATCAACGCGCAAAGCGCATCTCCCGGATTTATAACGTCAATCACATAGGTATCTGTCAGCTTGAGAAGTTCTTTCGATACTTTTGCTATCTGTATTTCTGATTGGTTCAGAATATCGTAATCCCATTCAAAAAAATCCCCTTGCACTTTCCAGCCATTGTAATCAATATTATATTTTGGTTTTAAAAATGAAAGCTTCTTATATATACAGCCTATGTATTGACCTTTTAAATACAGCTCAAATTTCGGTAGGAATGTTAATACTCTCTGTTTTACCATTCCAATCTCGTTGCCTGCCGAATCAAAAATTTTCAGACAATGCCCCCACGCCAACTGCCCTTTTACTGTATACAACGTTTTCCCATTTTCATCATAAATATCATAGCTGTCAAACCATGAAAACAGTCTTTGTTTGAATATCAGTTTCACTTGTTCACCTTCTCCCCTTTTTATATCTCTAATTAAAATAACTCTACTTTTCCAAGAAGAAAATCTATCAGATTGCAATGGTATATACCGTTATCATCATAGAAGTTATGCGGTATATCCATACGAACTATTATTTTCTTAAAGAAATCACCCGTAAGCATTAAAGATCGCAGCTCTGCTGTTTCCTTTGCTTCATTTTCGATCCTAACCGAAGACTGGATATAAAGCTTTTTATCATTTTCATTAACTACAAAATCCACCTCTTTTTGAGCATTAGCGCCTTTTTGGCGGTCAACCACAACGCCAACATCAACAGAATATCCACGTCTGATTAAATCATTGTATATAATGTTTTCCATAATATGTCCCGCATCAAATTGTCTGTAATTCAGTCTTGCATTACGTAAACCGATGTCCGTGTAATAATACTTATTGGGGTAATTAAAATATGATTTTCCCTTGATATCATAGCGCCTGGCTCTGCTTATCAAAAACGAATCAATCGCATGCTTAATATAATTTGCCGCCATAGACTGATTTATTTTTTCATTTCTCATTGATGATATTGCATTTGCTATATTTGCAGGATTCGTAAGTGAACCTATCTGAGAAGCAAGAAAATTCAATATATCTTCCAGTACATCTTCTCTTTCGATACCGTTTCTTTCAACAATATCCTTTATATATAACTCTCCGTAAAGTGAGGTAAGATAACTCTTTTTATCATTTTCAGTGCCAATTTGGGTTACATGCGGCAAGCCGCCATATAGCATATATTCATCAAGAGCTTTCTTCTCATCTCCGCCCTTATATGAATAGAACTCTCCAAACGATAATGGGTAGATACGTATTTGCGTTGCTCTCCCGCGAAATTCTGTTGCAATATCCGAGGAAAGCATCTTTGAGTTACTCACTGTAACGTATACATCAAGATTTTTATACGATTTAAGCTCATTCAGCATATCATAAATTGTGACCTCAATACCTCCGTTTTCTTTGTCAACCATCTTTTGTGTAAACTGAACCTCGTCAATAAACAGATAGAATTTTTCGTTGTCTTTTTCTGTAACAATCGACTCTATATACTCACACAGAGTTATCGGATTTCTGAATTTATAAAATTTACGCTGATCAAGCTCTATTTTTATTATATTTTCTTTCGGTGTTCCATTCTCTATCAAATAATCATAAAACAAATCGAATAAAAGAACCGATTTACCGCATCTTCTGATGCCGGTTATTACTTTTATTTCTCCGTTCCACATATTTCGTATAATCTGATTCAGATAGAATTCTCTTTTAATCATATTTTCACCTCATACTTACGACAAATAAGATTTAAGTTCTATGTATAGTATAACACAAAATTTAATTTTTATCAAGTCTTTTGAAGAAAAATTATATAAAACTTTAATCATATGCGTCGCAAGTTTTAAGTCAATAATTTAATCCTCATGAAAAAAGAGATAGAGCAAATTTTTGCTCCATCTCTTAAAAATGCTTTTTTATGCAGTTTTGAGATTAGCCGAAGTATCTTTTCAGCATACCCTCAAAGCCTTTTCCGTGTCTTGCCTCGTCTTAAGATACCCCCTACAAATGCCCATTTTAAGCCATTTGTGCAGATGCAAAGTGCAGTATCCCAATAAAATCCCTGTAAAAATTTAAAGAATTATTCCCTGAATAAACGATATTCATAAATCACTTATTTCAATAGACTATGGGAATTATTTTAACCGATGTGGGAAAGTATTCCCACATTAATCATCGTAATGACCTTTGCAGGAAACAATATAAATAATGCTGTCCTGCTCATAATAAACTATTCGGTTGGAGTCATCGATTCGTCTGCTCCACATACCACTTAAATTTCCCTTTAAAGGCTCGGGCTTACCGATACCGTCAAAGGTATTCCTCTGAATATCTTTTAAAATTGTATTGATTTTCTTTAAGGTTTTTTTATCCTGTGTTTGCCAATGCAGGTAATCATCCCACGCACGGTCTTCCCATAATAATCGCATCAGTCCACCTCAATTAAATCGTGCTGTGCAAAATGAGCCTTGCCCTCTTTTATATCACGCGCAATGCCTTCCAAATAACGCATATTGCTGTCAGAGTAAAACGGATCAACCGAAACCTCAAACGGTATGCGTTTTTCTCTTCCAACCTTTTTCGCAAAAATTGTAAACGCAGCAGTCATAGAAAGTCCCAAATCAGAGCAAGCCTGTTCCATACTTTTCTTTACATCTGAGTCCAATTTAAAATTCACATTAACAGCCTGAGCCATATCTATCGCCCCTTTCTTATTTATATTATATGCCAAAACAAAGAAAATGTCAAGCTATTATCTTTATTTTATCTTTATATTTTCCTAAAGATTTATTTTTTATTCACGAAAAAGGATAAGAATCCATAATCAATTCTTACCCTCCAAAATTTTATTCATTGTTTTGCTTTTTTATTTGCTCACCTCCTCCAAGGCATAATCTCTTATGTTCTGAGGAAACCTTTATCGTTGAATTTACCGCCTAAAAGCTTCTCGGTTGTAATAACGTCATTTTCATCAGGCTCGGGCTCGTTGTCTTCCAAGTAGTGATTCCTCACTTGAATTTGCCCTTTTACTGTTTCAAAATCAGGCAAATCCATCTTGTTTATAATTGCATTCTCAACGGTTTTGTCTTCCTGTGTGATACGTTTGTAAAAATCAAGAGTAGTAGTAATTTTTTCGTGTCCAACCCTCTTTTTCAATATATCGGCAGGAAGTCCGCATTTCACAAGATTCGTTATATGTGTGTGACGAAAATCGTGAAAAGATATATTAAATCCAATACCAAGCTGATTTATGGCAAGGCTTGCAGACTTAAAGCTGGCAGGTGTAAGCAATTCACCGTTATCTTTAACATTAACAAAAGGCAAATCTGCATCAATCTTTTCATACTTACGGTTGGTTATCATTTTACCGACATAATTTTTACGATACATATCGCCTAATTTTGTTTTATTTTGCCCCTGCTTTATTTTTAAAGCTGTCAGATAGGCAATCAATTGGTCTGAAATTGATATATCACGATATGCGGCAGGTGTCTTAACCTTTGCAAAACACCAAATGCCATTGAAGTTTATAAGCTGTTTATTTACGTGAATAATTTTATTTGCAAAATCAACATCGCTCCAAAGCAGCCCAAAAACCTCACTTATTCTCATTCCTGTATGGTATGCAATCATAACGCTTGGCTGAAGTGCAGTAGTTGAAAGACGTTCCAATATTATTGCCATCAGCTCATCACTTATGTACTGACCGTCTTCTTTTTTTCTTCCCATATCTCTGTAAATAAATTTCGATACCCCTGACATCGGACTGCGGTCTATTAAATATCCCTTTTTCAGTGCGTATGCAAATATATTATTCAAAAGCTTTCTGAATCCGTGCAAATACTCATTTGAATAGCAAGTGTCCTTATTATATTTCTTCTCTTTAACATTACCGCCGATTCTTAAAAAGAAATTTTCTATATCTGCTGTTGTAATTGATGTCAGAAATCTATTCCCGAATTCAGGCTCCAAATGCTGTCGATACAAAGAATCATATTTTTTCAATGTGCTGACAGCCTTATCAATGCAGCCATCGTAATATTCCTTATATACCTCTGAAAATCTTTTGCACGGAACAGGTCCTCTGCCGCTGTCTATTATTTCAGCGATTTTTCTTGTTCTTGCCTCAAACGCTTCCTTTTCTTTCTTAAAGCCTGTGAGTTCACCGCTGACAATTTGTTTATTCGGAAGTGTTACACTGTAACGGGCATTCCACGTTTTCTGTCCCTTTCTTCTGCGAACGCCCTTGTATCTGGTTGATACCTCATATTCCATTTTAGGCATTTAAAAATCCCCCTTGCAAAATATTTGTTTGTTGTTATACCGTACATGAAACAATTTTTCAAGGCGTGTCAAAAAATTTGTTGGATCTGCACGCTTGTCATAATACTATTGCCGGTATAATTTTCTTTGTTGTATATAGGATATCACCTGATATCTTTGAATTTTTTCAAGTACGGGAATTTAAAAAAATATTTTATATTTTTTAACACAAAAAGACTCGGTGCAGATAAGTGCATCCGAGTCCTCTTGCTATTTTTATGAAAGAGGTGTCTTTTGGTTATTTTACAGCTTCAATATTTTCAATTCTTATACCCGTCAAAGGCAAAAGAATCTGCTCACCGCAACACACAATCACATCGAAATCCTCTCGGCAATTAAGAATATCTGCCTCACTGTAAAATGTTCTCGTGATAGTGTACTCATTAGCAACACAATACTGTTGCATTCTGTATAGCTTATCGATATTTATCGATTCATTGTCCGATCTTGAAAACAATGCAGCCCTGACAATAGAATTACGCCTCATTTTTATCATCCCTTTCTTTAAGATACCTGTAAAGAGTAGCGGTAGATATGCCGCAAACATCACAAATTTCTTTAATTGAATATGCGTGCGTAGCATATAACTTGACTGCCTTGTTTATTACATCCTCTTTTGTTCGAGGTCTGCCGCCAACCCTGCCGTTAGCTCTGGCAACGGCTAACCCCTCAAGAGTTCTTTCTCTGATAACACTTGCCTCAAACTCTGCAATACTGCTGAGCAGCTGACTGATTAGCTTGCCTGTGGGGGTACTCATATCCATTTTTTCTTTGATACTGATAAAAGTAATCCCCTCACTCTGCCACTTTTCAATAATGTTCAAAAGCTCCCTTGCTGTTCTACCCACACGATTAAGAGCCTCGACAATAATAGTATCGCCCGGCTGTGCAGTCTCGCAAAGCTTCTGAAACCCATCTCTCGTATAGGTTTTACCACTCATTTTATCTGTGAAAATGTCATCAGGCTCAACGCCCCACTCACGCAGCAGAGCAATCTGCCTGTCAAGATTCTGGTCAGCGGTTGACACTCTGGCATAACCTAAAAGTCTCTCTGACACACCAATCACCCCCAAACGGAAAATATATAATTTACAAAAACCATATTATTGACAGCTCTGTAATGTCAACAGTTTTGTCAATAACTTTCAGTAACATATACGGGGATTTTGATAGAAGTCCAAGCCTTTATAAAAACCATGGATAATGATAATACAAAGCATAGAACACATATGGCATTGCCTGCTCAAAAACTTCACTTTAACCTCGTTAAAGACAAATTACACTATAGACGTTTTTGTTAAAGTGCAGAAAAATGAGGTTTATCAGGTATCAAAACCCCTGTATTAAAAGCATTTTTATACTGTCAAGCCAATTTGCGTATCGAAGTAATATCAATCAGCCTTATCGGAGTAAACTCGCCTGACTTAAAGTCGTACACACAGATAACTCCCATATCATCTGTTGTATAAAACAGATTTTCAGCATACTTTGAGTCAAGTCCAAACTTAACTGCAAGAGTTTTTTTATTAAGTGAAGTTGTAATGGCATAATAATTGCTTCCAAAAGCAAATCTGATTTCATATACCCCTTTTGTCAGCATTTTGCAGATACTGTCCGAGTAGAAACCAATGTCAAACATAGGGAGCAATGTGGTCAATTTGGATCGGGGATAAATAGTTGCGGCTTTAAGTGTCACCCTGTCTTCTTCTATAACAATCCTGACACAATGCAGAACATTTTTCTCTGTTTCTTCTTTAGTAACAGTCCAACGATCCATATACTTGTGCATCTCTCTTGTAGGCAAAGGCAAGTTATATCTTCTGCAAAGCGCCTGTATAACAGCAGGATTCTTTGTGCAGAGGAATGCCCTTGACGACATTTTATCCCTGCATTTAACACTGCAGTATCCAAGACCAACCAACACATAAGTGCCAATAAGAAAATCTGTGTGCTTTTTATAGAAGTCATGAGGTAACCGAATGATATTTGTTGCAGCAAGCTCCTCCTGAACAGAGTATGCCATCTTCAAATCATATCTCGGAGATTTGCCGTTCACTGCATCAAGATTCCTGACAGAAACGCATCGTGAGCTTTCGGGCAGATGTCCTATAAAATCAACCAAAGTACCATTTGACGCTCTGTTAAAAACATGAGCATTGAACTTGTTCTGAGGTGCGAAGTTAGCGTTAAAAACATCGATTCCCATTGTCTGAAACGGATTCGGAACAACTGTTTTCTTCTTTTCCATAAGTAAAAACCCCCTTATTCAGATGTATACTTATAATAAAAAAACATCTATAAAACTATTTACAAAATCTCAAAAACCCTCTGAAATAAGAAAAGAAATGTAGTTATTGAAAAAAATGTGCAAGCAAAAAGACCACCCGCGAGGGATGGTCTGAATGTTGTATCACTCTATTTGTCTGCACGTGCATATGCTTTTTCAAGGGGTGTCGTATCAATACCGAATTTATTATAAGCGTTAAGAATACCTGCATAGTAGTATACAGAAGGTGTCCCAAGCCTGTCAGAATTCATTATATAAATGTACGCCTCGTTAAAATCAGTACTGCAGCCCTCAAGCTCAATTTGACTCATAGGAATAATTTTCTTTCTGTAAAAGCTGGGATACCCCTCATAACGATCAAGCCTCAACTCATCATCCGCAGTTGTCATCCAGAGTATAACAGGGGTTTCAGCACCTGATTTTTTAACAACTGTAGCGAAGTTTCCGCCGTTCAGATTACCGCAGAAATTAAGCTCAAAGTCTTTTAATACCCCCTTGCCCAAAACTATTGAGTTCGGACATCTGAGCATCATCTGCACCTCGCACATATTACTCCCGTAAGCAATGTAAAGCCTGTGTGTTCTTTTCATAAGTATCATCCTTTCTCAATTAACATCTCATACGCCAAGCAGTATCACCCGACATATTTTTTAATATATACTTTCTGCAAACCGCAAGCTCGTCACCGACTGCGCCCATCTTGACCATAAACACACGCATTGCATATTTATGACTGCCTGTCGGAACGGTTGTTTTATAACTGCAGTTTTTTGCATTAAAGCTATAAGCCACAATCAGAGCATAAAGCTCAATGGTTGCCCTTACAACCCTTACGTCCCTCAAACTTCCGTTTGCACATCTGAACTCAACGGTTGGCTGTCTGCCGCTGAACAGGTTGTGCAAATTCAAACAATGATATCTGGAATGATTGTAATGTGAGTTTCTGTCATAGTTACCACCCAATTCACTGTACCAAATATCCGCAAGATTCTGCATAGCCTGCGGCTTCTTGCTTTTAATAGTCTGACAAAGCTCCTCAGGCAGCTTGTGACAATATGTAGTTCTGCTCGATATTACTCCCAAAGCCTCATAAATTAAGTTCTGCTTGCTGTGCATAATATAAATAAGCCTTGTGAGCTGACTCACATTGAACTGTTCGGGACAGGATAAATGCACATGAAACCCACAGGATGCGTTACACTTTGCTCCATTGTGCCTGAGTTGCCTGATAACCTCCATCAAGAGTGGCATATCTTCAAAACCAAGCACAGGTGAAACCAGTTCGCACTGTTCACCGCCCTCAATTCGCACAGAGGAATCGCTCATAACTTTCCACTGCCTACCGGTTGTATCTCTGGTTTCAAAGGCGTGGTATGCACCGCCAATCTCACGATAGCCTGTGCCAAAGAACACACCAAGGATATTTGCAGCCGCTCTCCTCGTAACCCCTGTGAACTCCATCTCAATTCCAAACTTACAATCACTGTATACCATATCGGCAGCCTCCTATATCGATTTACTCAATATAGAAAGCTGTGCCAATACGGGACTTACTGTATGCAAGTCGTGTGTGTATCAACCCTGTTGTGTTATACCGTACTTTGATTGAAAAGTCAATATAAATTTCTATTTTTTATTTTTTCGTTGGCTATGCACAGAGCCTCTTGATATGTAAACCTATATTCTGCGAGAACTTGACGTATATGCTTTTGAGAATCCTGAATTTTGGGCGGATGTTTATCGGGTGAGTTTCTTTTTTGCAAATATTCACGGCGATTATCGCAGGGATTTTGGTCGTGATGCACTTCAAACTCATAACCCGAAAAAGATCCATCGTGATAGCATAATATGGCAACGCTGAGTCCTATAGTTGAGCCAATACCCCAACTGCTCCCCGAAACATCTGCCCGATATCCGTTATTCTTATCAACTGCTACATTGCAAGGCAGTGCGTTCGCAATATCGACACTGTCAGCATCAAGCAAATTGACAATTTCATTTTTCTTTCTGTCTACTATTATTGCAAGAACATCATTTATCGCAACAGCAATGAATCTCCTGTTCCATATTGTATCGGGTACGGATATTTTTCTGTCAGCAAATCTTTGCCGAATTAAATCGCTGAGTGGCGCCTCATCATATACCGTCTGTTTTCTCATACAAAATCATCTCCTCAAGAAATTTTATTATCAAGAGAATATAATTTCGTATGCGTAAATTTATTTTGAACTTTATAAAAACCCTCGTTTTTTATAAAATTGTGCCTGAATGTCTGAAATCGCAGGCTGTTTGTGTGAAACTCAAGGTTGCAGTCTGCCAGGAAAAACTCAAATACCAACGGGGGAAGTGGGGGTGAATCAACATACAGCTCTCAAAAACGAGATATCTGTCATCGAAAATTAGTAAAAGATTTACTTTTATATCTGTCGTTGCCCCAATAATGCGAAAAAACCCTATATATCAGAAAAACAAAAAATTTATCCGCGAATATATAACGGAATTACAAGCCTGATATCAACTGCTTTAGCAAATATATACAGAGCGTTTTTGATACCCCTTGTATTAAAGGTTTCATATATCATAGGAAATGACAACATAATTCTTTTTCAAGATTTGAAATGCCTATATTTAATTGGCATAAGCGGCTAAACTGCGTTATTTATGAATTTATCTGTTACATTTTTATACAATAGCATTGTAAGCCAAAATCTACCCTTGTTTCATCTCGTAAAGACAAATAGTGATGTTGTTACCCATATAAAACAAAAAGCCGCCACAAACGATTGTGGCAGCCTTTGTAAAAATTATATATAGGTATGTCTATTTTTAAAAGTATTTAATTTGATTCTAATAACAATGTTTTTGATATAGAATATGGATATAAATCACTATTCCATATAAATGATTTAATGTAGTCTCCGTTTTCATAAGTATAGTTATTTATTAAAATATCTTTGCTTTCATCTTTCTCTCTTTCAAGACTAACCGGTACAGATACTATCTTTTTTAAGGCATTATCAGATGAGTACAAGCCAATATATCTTACTGCTGAAACAGGTTCGGACGTATTGTTTTTTGAATAAGTATTAATTGTTAAAATTCCATTATTAAAATTGTATCCATTTAACCGGTTTTCAATTTTATCAATGACATTAACCGTCATTTCATATTCAATTTCCTCTGAATCGCATACTCTTGCAATTATATTTGTGCTTCCTTCCCCGACTCCTATAACAACGCCATTTTTAACAACCGCAACGCTTGGATTTAAAGATATCCACTCAACGCCTGTATTAGTTGTATTTTGCGGATATATTTTTACCCCTAATGTTTGTGATTTACCTGCAAGCAGAGTTAAATCATCATACGATAATTCTATTTTTTCGGCTTTTATATATTCATCATCATTTTTTATAAGTAAGTCGCCTTCTAAATCAGTATTTCCGTCGCCATTAGTATCAACAATATATTTTTCATTATCCACCTCAATAACATCATCTGTGTCTACAATTAATTTGTCAATTTCTTTTGTTTCGTTCGAGTCAACAGAAGCAGATTGATAATCAACCAACCCGTTCCCAATAGCAACCATTTTAATTTTTAAATCATCATTAGTGCTCTGACAAATAATTTTTGAGTACTCACCACTATATGCATCATATATGACTGCAAAACGTCCATAACCATTCGTTACATCTGATTCAACACAATCTTTTAAATTTGCAATCAATTCACCTGATGGACTATATACTTCAACATTAACAGGACATTTTACAACTGCCTTCTTAACATATCGAACAGATTTTGGAATTTCAAATTCAGGAGCAAATTTAAACTTTATCCTGTTAAGCTTGTTTGTGTTGTTGTTGACAATATCTTCTTTTTCCTTATATTGATTTAATTTAAATTTTAAACTCCACGCCAAGAAATTACCGGCCTTAAGTTCATTCATTTTTAGGTACTGCTTTTCACCATTATATCGCAATTGCCAAAGCAAGGTATAGTCCCTAAAAAATTGCCATGCATTTTCAGCACTTGAATCAGTTAAAAATGCGGCCTTATCTTCTTCAAGTTTCATGCTATAAAAGGTTGCCAATTCTGCATAACCTAATGTGTATGCTATTTGATTTACAAAATCACCTGTGTCTACAACCATATTTGATATATAGACACCAATATCCAACAATTTTGTTGCTTCTCCAAAAGTTCCAAGTGTTTCAGAAGAAACGCCTTGCTTTTTCAGATAATCTTTTACCATGGAAGAATCTGAACTTAACATATCATATGAAAATTTCATTGTGTCAACACACATTGAGCGAAGTTTATTCCAATATCCATTATCTATATCATCCAACAATTGACATGCTGCAACCCTCATATCAAATGAAAACTCTTTAGTTTGGTATATTGTCGACAGGAAATCTTTGTATTCCATATACGTTTCTATATCATTGTTTAAATTAATCAGCCCTAAAATATCATCTGCTGTAGCTCCTGCAAAAGATAATATTTTTGCTGATTTTTCAAAAGCCTTAGAAAAATTATCTCCATCAAAATATGCCACATTGTCTTTCTTTGTTACTGTTCCTGTATCTGAAGCACGCTTTATATCCTTTGCCAATTTGTCAGCAAATTTACCTTGAAGTTCTTTTAACTGTGTTTCAGATTTACAATTAATGATTTTATCCATTAAATCATCATATTCATTGTCTTTTCTTATATTATTAAGACTTATGGCATTTTTTAAAAACTTGGCAACTTTGTTTGTGTAACTAAAACTATCACTTACAAGGCTTTCGTGATTTGATTCCATGATTTCTTTTAAGAGCTTCTTATTTTTATTAACCCCCGGGTAATCCTGTTTTATATATGTTGTAGGATCGAGGTAGTCTTTTCGCTCATTATTGAAGATAAGTCCACTTGCATACAATGCCGATTGTGCAGCCTTTCCCTTTTTTGTGGTATTCATCCATTCAAAATAGTTATATGCACCATAAATTTCATTTGTGGTTAAAAATCTGTATGCATCTCTATATGAAGAAGAATCACGCAAAAATTTGACTCCTTCCTTCGCATCACCCATACCATTGTTATGAAAGAAATCGTTTAATATTTGCATTTTTTGCTCGCTAAATGTTCCCACCCCCATAATTGCATTATATTGTGCACATTGTCCAGATGATGTGTACTTTTTTACTTCATCAATTACATAATCATCTACAGTTCCATCAAACGGTTTATAGTCAAAATGCTTTGTGGCAATACGAATGCTTTTGTTACTATTGTAATCATCGTAATCTATTATATTTATTTTATACCATTCTGCAGGACTACCGGAATAATATACATCAGTTAGATTGTCACAAGCAAAAAAGGCAGAATAACCAATAGTCTTAATACTGTTAGGCAAAAAAATTACCTGCAAATTTTTTTCACAAGAAAATAAATGGCTGACAATTTCTGTCGTTCCCGGGTCGATAAAAATTTTGGAATTTGGTGGCATATCACCCTTATATGTATAAGCAACCGTATTGATATATATTAATCCATCGGGTTGTTTTTTATACCAAGGAGTGTTATAAAAAGCGCACCAACCAACAGATGTGATGCTTTCGGGAATGTATTGAATTTGCAATTGCGTGCAATCTCGAAAGGCTTCACTTCCGATTGTCGATATATTATTACCCCATTCCATTCGTTGTAAATTTCCACACTTTTCAAAAGCACTACTACCAATTGAAGTTATACTGTCTGGTAAAGTTATACTTTCCAAACTGCTGCATTCAGCAAAAGCCAAACGCTCAATAGTTTCAACACGAGATCCTAAATTTATTATTTTTAGTTTTTCGCAACCATTAAAGGTTTCTCCGCTAATAGTTATAACATTTTCAGGTATATCATTTACGGTTTCTAAATTTTCACACAAAGCAAATGCACCATAATTAATGGCCGTAAGACTTTTAGGTAATTGTACATCTTTTAAATTATGGCAAGCACAAAATGCAAGTCGACCTACAGATGTAACGCCTTCTTGTATAACGACTTTTTCTATAAAATAATCTTCGAAATTGTCACTAAACCAAGGAGAATTCATAGAGTAGTCTTTCATTTCACCTGTGCCGCTAATAATAAGCGTACCAGAATCATCTAAGGTCCATGTTAAGTTAGTGCCGCATTTTCCGCTTTCCAAGGCAGATGCATATATTGGAAATACTGTAATAATACTTACTGCCATACACATTGTCAGAATCAAACTAATTAATCTTTTTTTCATTTTTAAATTCCCCCTTAATAAATTAAAAAGTGCATAACCCCATATTTCAGAGTCATGCACCGAAAAACGCATAATCTCTAAAATTGTTAAGGTTGTCACACACTTACAATGTATACCAATGCAAAGACATGGCAAAAACAAGAGAAATGCGTTTTTGCCGAAATCACATTTATCTTTGCATAATTATCCTATTATATTGTAAGTATGTGACTATACTAGTATATCACAAATTTCCATATAAATCAATACCTCGTACTGATTTTCATCAATATACACAAACATAATTATCTTTAATTAGGAAATTGCCCTCACACCCCGACCGCCCAGCCCTAAGTTCTCATACCCCCATACTCACATCATATAAGTGTTATTTTCTCATTCTGTAATCAATGTGAATCTTTGAACTTCGATTATCAATATCGTTGTTCTCGTTCCAATCAGCCACTTTAAGTTCTCTCCCGTATATAATAACTTTACATCCGTGAATTTATCTGAATTTTTTATTTGCTGTTCTTATTTTGAAAAAATATGCTGACTATATGAAAAAAAATGCATTATAAAAATTTTTGAACTGTCGTTTACGGGAAGTTTTATGCTCTGTTTTTATGTGTTCATATATAGCATAAATGATATAGTATATCAATGCCTCACAGCCAATTTTTTCGGCACGTCAGCCACAAATTGCCCTTTATCGCCTGATTTGCTTTATTTTTTTCGATTAACAATGCAGCAGTTATAATAAAATCATAACTTTTTTCATAAATGCAAAAAATGAGGGAATATCAATACCCTCATTTTTCAAAAGCATTAAATTTATTTAATTTCACTTACAAGAGCTACCACAGTCTTATTTTTTTCGCCGAAATCGGTTGCTACGGTAAACAAAACACCTGAACTACTCTCAAAGCACGATGCAACCCTGTTCCTTTTGAGGAAATTTGCATCATTCAGACTCCATAACTCATCGGGAGCCAACCCCCAATCGTGATATGAATGCCTGAATAATGCAATATACACCTCAGATTCTGTCAACGACTTTTTCGCAGTATTTGTGATTTGTATATCGTTAAGTTCGATTACATCCTCAAAACTGCATCCGCCTTTAATATCCTTATTTGTCATAACACAACGACCTTTCATATTGAAGTTTGTTGTATTATAACTCTGAAAATGCCTGTTGACAAGAAGTTTTTAACAATTTACTCTTCTTTATAAGTTCTTCTTTCAATGAAACGGAGTGCAGATTCCGGAATATCTTTTCCTGTTTCACTACAGTAATCCTTAATGATTTTTTCAAGCTTATCAGCATCAATCAAAAATAATGGGATTTCACCTGGTAGTTCCGCTGGGGTATATAAATCTCGGTCTAACAACCGAATTAACAAACCAAATTTCTTGAGGTTGTCTATAAATTTGTTTTTAACGGCTGTCTCGGTACTTAGTGTAATAACAGTAAGAACATTATCATCAATGCCGAACATTCGCTGTTTACAGTCGCCAACCGGTACTCCACTAAAGAAAATACTTAAGTTTGGATAATAGGAACCACCACAAATGAAGAAAGTACAGCTATTGCACCATACACTATCGGGTTTTTCGTAGTATGCTCCATCATAGAAGTTCGCTCCTATTAAACAAACCATTTGCACTAACTGAGCAGTAAAGTCCTTTTCAAACTGTGATGGTACTGTCTCAAGCGTCAAATCGGCATTATCACATATTTTTTTAACTAATTCTTGCACCTCGTCAAATTCTTCGCTTGTCATATTTCCTCCGGTTTCAGAATTCAACGTCCTTTGCATATTATGTGTGCCATACATTTGGGTATAAGGACAAACATATTCATTGTTAGTGAGCTTGTAACGGAAGATAACAATCAGCTCATCATCTATATATTTGCCTTTTTCAAGAACAACCCTAATATCCCATTTGGCAGCAAGCGCAGGCGATAATGCAGACCTAAGAATATTTTTGTTTTCGCTCAACCAAGCGTCGATACTCTCTTTATCAATGACATTATTCTTGAACATCTCATTACCACCATCAATACCCAAAAATGATTTGTCAAATTTGACAAGATAATATCTGCCGTTTGCATCTTTATAGCTCGAATGGCGATCCGCACCGTTCTTACTTTCAGGCTCTTGGAGCAATCCATGTGCTTTAAGTAACGAGGTAATCTTACGGCTCGAACAGTCAAAAATTTTAGACACTTCATCTATCTTTTTTGTGCTGACATAAAGCAGCTGTTTATCAACCGCATATTCAGAACAATGGATGAATGCCAATTTAACTATTGCCTCGTAAATACATTTATCTTCAAAATGTTGCTGTGTCAGCTTTGATTCGTGTCTTTCTGCCTTAATGACAAAGTCCTCAATCAAACTGTTTTTGATTTCATCAACATCAAACATACATCCGAGCGAATTGGCAATTTCAGCAGCCAAAACAATCGGAGTAATAGTCTCGCCATACCCCTGTGCTATACCGTTGGAAGGCATTTCCGACTGGATAGAACTGCATATGGTATCGTAACGTTCTTTTAGCCACTTAACACCATTTTCGTATATTTTACGAACAAATGCAACCGCCAACTGACCATAATTGTTACGGGTATGCTCAACTATTCTCATCGATTCCTCTGCATCTTTTGTAAGTTCTCCTGTGCAGCCCGACATATCAAGTTCAACCATACGTCTGTTTGCACCGTTATTATACATTCCGAATTGCTCCATCACCGGGGTTTCCGATGTTATCATAACAACGGTGTTAAAGCTCTCATCAACCGAATATTTTGTACCCCTGGCAACATTACCACTCGCAAAATAAGTCAATTGTTTGAGATCATTCTCTGCGGAGGTACTCTGATTCTTTTTCTTCTTTACATCGGCTGATGTGTCATCAATTGTAATCAAAACTCCGCTTGACTTTTTTATTGCATCCATCAATCGTGCTGTGGTATCCGAAAATTTTCTGTTGACAGCCTGATTTAAAGGGTTATCAAAGAAGGATGCAGCCAGCTTTAAAAGCGTACTCTTCCCCGAACTGCTCTTACCCGATATACAGAATACAAATGACATCAACCGCAAAATTCCTACTATTATTGCCGAAAGTCCTGCACTCAATATTGTTTGAACAGCCACACGCTCTTGTGAAATTTCATTTATCAAATGCAACGTGCTGTTCAAATCGCCCTTTTGCTGTAAAACTACCGGTCTGTCTTTCCCGATATGTAAATCAGCATCTGAAAATGCAGCGTCGGTAATTTTGTACTCCTGAAATTTGTTTTCGTCAAGCCTAAGTATCGTGGATGCTCCAACATAATATTTCGGGATCTCATCCTTATATATAACACCGGCTTTGTTTGCACAGTAGGACGCTTTCAGTAATAAAATCTCATTTTCTATGATATCAAGCACTCCAGGTAAGTAATCATCCTTTTTACCATTAGGATCAGGAAAAGGAAACCAATCAATGGTCTTTAGTACAAGTGATTTTTGGAAAAAATACCTGGGCAAATCACGTAATGAATCTGCATTAACAATTATCGTGCCAAGCTCTCCGTCAACCGTGTTGCTGGCTCTGAACGCAAACACCGTGTTACTGTTATCAACAAAAGTAATTTTGCTTACTGTAATATATAAACTCACATATAGAGCGTGTATGGTAAATTTACAAACACAACCATTATTGTTGATAAGGACCTCGGTTTTTATATACTTTCCGTCATCATTGTAACATCCACCAACATACATTAACTTGGTACCGTTAGAATTGCTAACGGATGTGAGCGGTGGCATCTCCGCTTTGCATTCCTCAACGATATTCGCGGCTATAACATCATTTTTATTGGTTACATAACCCCTGTTTGCTGCCTTCTTGTTATAAGGCTTATTGCGCCCTTTGTCTCTTCTACTCATGTTAATTCTCCTCTTAAATTTTTTGTGAATATTCTTGCAAATTTTTTTATTACATTGTCCTGCCCTCCTCGTTTGTTATGAGCATATGATATCATAACGATATTTTGATATTTTTCAAGTACGGCACTTTTGCAAAAAAAAAGATAAGAAATTTTTAAAATCAAAAATTTCTTATCTTAAACCAATATTATTGTGCTGAATAATCATCTCTTTGCAGAGCGACTTTCTATAGCATACAGGGCAACAAATTTGACAAGTGTATCAACATCCTCTTCGTCCAAAGGATAATATGAGTCACCTACAATTTTCTTTCCTTTTCTGCTACCTCCTGTATCTTTTTTCTTTTCTTCGCTATCTTCCAAATCTGTTTCCTCTTTTGGTTTCCCGTGTAAAAACGGATATCTTGAAAGTTCTATACTGTATTCATTGTCGTTATAGCTAACATCAAAATACACATATAGTTTTACAGGCGCCTTATCGAATGTTTTGAGTGCCTCTTCGATTGTATATGAAAAATCGCTGAGTTGGATTTCACTTGATGAATGATTGGAAATATTCTCTGTCACTTTATTTATTATATCAACTGTTTCTCCGCTGTTATCACATATTTGAATGCAGCAATAATAACTTTTATTTTTTTCTAACAACTTAAATTCTTTCAATAAATCTCCTAATGGTTTTTCATATACCTGACGTTTTTTTAGCTTTTTGGGTATACGTTTAATAAAGTCTCCGCCTGTGTATATAGCCTTTGACAGATTTAATAAACTTGTTTTATTATTTATTCCAAGCGTTCGGGTTATTATATTGTCATCCAATATCCCAAATGAAAATCCCTGAAAGTCTTTACTGAATTCCTCATCAAACAAGACCTCGGAATTTATTCCGTTATATATGGCTTTCTCGTTTATATTGCCTACATCCAAGCCCTTAAAATACTCTATTATCCGATTAGCTGTTTCTTCAACTTTTACAAGCTGTTCCAGCAATCTTAAATTCCGTCCTGCAATTATAATCTCCGATAAAGACAAAGAAACCCATACATCATTGCCCTTAAAGGTGAGAATGTTTTCCAATTTACTGTGTATAGACAGAGGCGCTTGTGTTGATATAAAATCCACTGTGTTATCGCTAATTTGAGATTTTATATGTTCTTTTACTTTTTTTGCAACCTTATCAATGTTATCTTTGTTATCAAAGAACTCATCCGCCTTAATATTAAGTTCTCTTAAGCACTCTTCTATATCAAACGGTTTCGGCTCTAGCTCCTCTAAAGATACATTGTCAGATACATTGTCGAATACTTTATTTACATTAAAATCAGGTTTAAAATATACTCTGTAGTTAATAAATCCTTTTTTCCTGAATACTTTAAAAAGTTTGTTTAACCTACTTATTACTGTTTTATATAATGCATAGCAATCAATCCACGAGGCAATTTCATTAACACACGCAACGTTAAAATTCAAATACGGGGAATAGGGAACATATATCTTATTATAATTGTCAGCTAAGCATTTTGCGGGTATTTTTAATCTTTTTGCTAAATCATATTCATCGGTCGGCTGAATTTCTATTTCAATATAATATCCGTTTTCGGGGGCAGTCACATTACTGCCTGTGACCTTAAAGTCCAAGTCTGAATACCCGATTGCTTTCAGATACAATGTATTTTCGTCTTTTTCATCCTTAAAAATATCAATGATATATTTATCAAGGTGTTCCTGAACAGCAGAAATTGACGGAACATATAAGCCATCGTCAGGGTACAAATCTTCCAAGCTGTGCAAATAATTCAAAACCTCAGGTTCATTTACCGTATTAAACATAAGGGCATTTTCGCCATTGTCGTATTCGGGAAAATTTTTCTGTGAATACAAGTATAAAATTTTCCTGTTGCAAAAATCAACATACTGTCTTACTGCTGTATTAATCGGCTCAATAGTTTTGTTAAGTTCTGATTTTATTTTATTAAAATCAGCAAGTAATTTACTGTATTTACCTTCTATTCTTCTATCCAATTTACCCTTTTTGGCAGATTTAATTTCTTCACATATAACTCCATCCAATATGGTATAGTTACCGTCTGATAAAGCAGGGAGATTATTATAACGATGCAATAATTCTTGAATCTTTTTCCCGTATGTGCTCTTACCGTTTATGTAATTTAAAACGACAAAGTCCGCAGCACCTGAATTTATGTATTTATCGGCTGTTTTAATCAAGTCAGGAATACCGCTTGCCTTTGCATATTCTTTTAAAAAGTCATAAAATTCATCTTTTAAGTCCCGAGGTATATCATCATATTTTTCAACATTAGTCATAGATATTCTCATGCTGAGATAAACAAAAAAACCACCGTCAAATATCCGAACTATATGAGAACAATAATTTTTTATATTATCAAAAATATGCAATGAAGTTTCAACATTTTTAATATAACTCAAAAGTTTTTCATTCCATTCAGTTCGCAGGGCTTCGATATTTTCACGAATATCCGATTTCAATAATTGCAAAGCCTCAATGTCATCGTTATATAATTTTTCGAATTTGCTCATGTGATTATACTCCTTTAAATCCTGTGGGAAAGTGGGAATGTGGGCAAATTGGGATATTTTCTATCATAAAAAACACCCCTCAAATGCAGCGTTCAAGCCATTTCTGGCAATTTCGATTGGGATATTTCCCGATTTTGAGGCTCAAAATCACCTGCCAAAAACAGTAATATCCCAATTTTATCCCAGTAAAAATCTCAAAAAAGGGGTTTGCAAGGTCTGCAAACCCCTTCAATGAATCATCAGGCAAAACACCTGTAATGCCTTATTTTAAGCCATTTGTGGGCTTAGTTGAAGTATCTCTTTAAAAGTCCTTCAAACCCTTTACCATGCCTTGCCTCGTCCTTTGCCATTTCATCAAACGCTGGCGCGTTTGTGGTGGGAACATAGCAATTTCAAGGGTTATGCGGTTTATATTACTTTTTTATTTTCTCCCGAATATGTGCGGAAAATGTGGGAAAAATCACACATTTTCGGAGGTTTAAAAAATGAAAGTTGGAAACAACAGAGGAATTTATCAGTTAAAAAATGGGTGTTGGGGTTACCGATATACCTACACGGAAAACGGCAAAAGAAAGGACATATCAAAAACGAGAGATAAAAACGGAAATCCGTTTAATACCGAAAGAGCAGCAATAGCCGCGCGTGATGAGGCTGTGTTTCAGCACAAATTAAGAATTAAGGAAAAACCTCTTGCGCGCGTTTCTCTTGCAGAAGTCTACACGGAATATTGCGAAAACGGTCGGTGCGGCAAAGCATACAGCACGATAAAAAAGCAAGACAGCCTTTGGAATAATCACATAAAAGATAAATTCGGCAATAGGTTTATAGATACTATCAGCGTGGCGGAGGTCAATGATTATCTTGCAACGCTTTACTATACCGAGGGGCGCGCCTATATGTATGTAGAAGGCTTTTTGAAAATGTTTTATCTGATATTCGGGCAAGCCTATTCACGAAATTATCTTGATTTGAACACCTATAATAAATTATGTGTCAATAAGGATTGCCGCATACAAATGCCGAAAATGAAAATAGATGAGGATTTAGATATTGTGGCATACGATAAGGAACAGACCGCCCTGCTTGACGATTATTTCAGTGACACAAACGCACAGACGGCTTTTTTGCTTGGTTGCTATTGCGGTTTGCGTATAAATGAGTGCTACGGCTTAAAATGGGAAAATGTAGACCTTGAAAAAGGTGCGATTTATATAGACAGACAAATGCAGTATCAAGAAGGACTGATTAAATTAGTATCTTTAAAAACACGCAACGCACGGCGCACGGTTTATTTAAGCAAAAGACTGATAGAATATTTTACGGCTCTAAAAAAAGAGGCAAATCAAAAGTCACTGAAAGCACAGAGAAAGCAAAATCAAAAGATAATTGAGGATTTAGACGGCAAAAAATTATCATCTCTTGAATTGGTAAATACCTTGCCGAACGGCAAAATTCAGACGGTTAATTCAATGAAATATCATTCACGCACCATTAAAAGCCGTTTCGGTATAGACTTTAAATTTCACCATTTGCGCCATACATACGGAACGCGTTTAGCAGAGATGAACACACCAACGCATATTTTATGTAATCAAATGGGACACGCGAGCGGCAAGGTTACAGAGCGGTATTATCTTGCAGTATCAAAGCCTGGGATAGATATTTTAACGCAAAACCTAAATAAGATACAAAATCAGCAGAAAAGGGCAAAAAGAAAGACAGAAACAAGCGATATAAAACAGTAGTAAAATAAAAAGCGGAGCGGCAAATGTCCGCTCCGTCAGTGTTTTAAAAATCAAAACTACCGTTTCCGCTTTTTATAAAAAATTCCATATCTCTGTCTTTTATTCTAAAATTTAAGTCATAAGTCATAAATTGATAAACTTCCCATAGAATCACGTAAATATCGTATAAATCCACCTTGTTGTAATTTGAAGTTATATAATTGTGAATGTGTTCTAACATCCATTTTATAAGTACTTTTTCTACCTATTGTTCCATAAATTTTTCCTCTTGTTTCATAAATTTTCCTCCTTAAAATTTGAACTGTGGAGCAAGAGAAACTTGTTTCTCTTGCGGCTTATTCATATTATTTATAGTATTTATATTTATTTCTCTATTGTCTGCCGTGCTTTTTTCTACGGCTTGCGGTTTTACATAAACGCTGTCCGTAAAGTCTAAAACGTCAGCCGTTTGAGAAATTTTTTCATAAGGCTGTGCCTCGTGTTGCGGCTTTTCGTAAAATTCATATACATTGCCGCCTATCTGAACAAGATATTTTTTATCTATCAGTTTTAAAAATTGGTCGCGATAGGTTTGCGGCGGCATTCCTACCGCTTGTCTTATTGCTGTCGGCGAAAGAGCAAGAGTGTAGCCGTCTGCATTGGCGGCAAGATATAAGTATAATAATAATGCGTGTGCGCCTAAATCACGCGCCGCATATTGCCAATTTTCGTTTTTTATCCCGAGAAAATCAGACGCGGCGCGTTCTCTGTGGATTTTGACAACACGCTGATTTGCTACTGTTTTCGGCATAGCCGCTCCTTTCTTTTGTTCGGTCGGGGCAGCGGCAATTAAATTTTACGTTTTCCGCTCCGACTGTGTTTTTATTGTCCTAATCTGTTAATCATATCTTCTAATTTTGCAATAACTTTTGTTTCAAGTGAAATGTCAATCTATGACATTATTTCGTTGACAATTTCTTTCTTAAAGTTTTCTCGTTCCATTTTTTCGTATGTTTCTTTTTTGATTTTCTCACGTTGATAATTATAGCGGGTTTGCAAGTCGTTCGGCAAATGAGTCATTTCTTTATATTGTTCAATCAAACTCTAATGCAATGGTAGCACCTCCTTTTTTCAAATTTTCTGAAAGTATTATTTTTAACTTTCTATATATATTATACAATAATTTTTTAAAAAAATCAAAAAAGAGCGTTTGTTTGCAAGCCGCTGTGGGCGGTATTTCGGGAAATTTTTTATTTTTCAAGTCCATAGACGAAAAGGTGAGGCGCGTGTTCTTTTCAAGTTGTTTTTGAATTTTGCCGTTATCGTCTGAATTTAACATAATCTGTAAAAAACACCCTTGATTTTGTTAAAATCGGATAAAATTTAATAAAATCAGCTCTGAATAGGTCAAAATTTATTAAAATCGCTTTGATTTTTAGTGATTTTGATAAAATTCAAGAAATTTTGCGAAAACTCTTGACAATATATATATATATATAATTGTATGTGAGGTTTTTTGTGTATTGTGCATAAAAACTCACATTTTTAGTTTTATAGGAGGATAATAAAATGAGAATTATTATTGACACAGAATTGGAGAAAATCATTGTACCCGACAGCTTTTTCGGTCAAATTGACAAGATGAACAAAGTGCTGAAGGAAAACGGAGCGGATAAACAAATTGACTATGTTCAGTACATAAAAGATTCTTATGATAAGGCAATTAAAAATGCGCCTATTCGTAAATCTGACATTAAGAGATAATGACAAAGGGAACACGCGTAACGCAGAAAGAAAAAGAAAAAATGTGGCAGTTGTATCAGCAGTTAGGCTCATTTAAAAAGGTTGCAAAGAAAATGCGCCGTAATCCCGATACCATATCAAAATATGTTCGGGAATATGAGGCGGCTGTCGGAGCGGCTGGGTACATATTAAATCAAAGATGAGGCGAGGGTGTTATATGAAATTTTGTTCAAAATGCGGTAATGAATTATCCGACAATGCGTTGTATTGCAGTAAATGCGGTTGCACTGTTGAAAACAACGATAAAACAATCCAAGTTAAAGATAACAGTAAAGTTCAAACTGCATTCATATTAAATATAATTGCTTTAATAATTTCGGTGTTAGCTACATTTACATTGTTATCGCTTAATTTATCAGGAAAGTATTATTATGATATTTCTTTAGTACCATTTAAGTATGCTAAAGAAGATCCTGCCACGGCTATTACTTTTGGCAGTTTAGCATTTTTAGTTATTGTATCATTTGTTTTCAGTTTAATAACAAAGAAAAAAGTTAGTCAAAAAGAAAATGGTACACGGTTTTCTCAAATATACTTTGCTATAACATTGATAGTGGATGCAGTGTATATTATTCTTGCTCCTAAAATTTTTATTTATTTTATTTGCGGAGTGGGCATTCTTATACCAATACCGCCCGTATTACAAACAATTTCAGCAATTAAATTTATGCGAGCTGTAAAATGAGGAAAAAAACAATTTTTCGTGAAGTACGTTTTAGCATATACATAGCACTTTTGGTTTGTGGCATTATTTTATGGAAAGCCCCTATTGTGTTTAAGTGTAACATAAGCAATAAACAATGTTTTGCCTGCGGTTTACGAACGGCGGTAGATTTGTTTTTAAAAGGTCAATTTATAAATGCGTATTTAGCCAATAAATTTGTGTTAGCGATTGTCTTATTTGCAGTTGTTATGACATTAGATTTTGCAATATATGCGTATAGAAAAGTAATCAAACTTATTTAAAGTTATGCGGAGCGGCAAAAAAACTGCTCCGATTCTTTTTGCTATTGCCTGTTTCAATAGGGTATACCCTAACGCAATAAAAAAACAGCGGTATTTTATATGTCATAAAAGCTGCTTGACTAATTTTGAAATATTTCAAAATATTTATATACCCTATTGACGTACTTTTGTTTTTATGCTATAATAATATCAGAAAAGCAAAAGGAGTGTAAAAAATGAGGGTTGCATATATCAGATGTTCAACAATGGAACAAAATGAGGCGCGTCAGCTTAAAATGATGAAAGAGCAAAACGCGGAAAAAATGTTCATAGACAAGGCAAGCGGCAAAAATACAGACCGCGCCGCATTTAAAGAAATGATGTCTTTTGTGCGTTCGGGGGATATGGTTATTGTTGAAAGCATTTCAAGAATTGCAAGAAACACGCGCGACTTGTTATCTATTGTTTCAGAATTGACCGAAAAAGGTGTCGAATTTATAAGCCTAAAAGAAAATATCGACACCACCACGCCACAGGGCAGATTTATGCTGACAGTATTCGGCGCGCTTGCGGAATTGGAAAGAGAGAACATTTTGGAGCGGCAACGCGAGGGAATAGAGATAGCAAAAAGTGAGGGCAAATATAAAGGACGCAAGCCTGTTGAAATAGACGAAATGCAGTTTAAGGCACTTTGCAAGCGTTGGAGGGGCGGAGAAATAACCGCAACCGCGGCAATGAATGAAATCGGCTTAAAGCCTAATACATTTTATCGCAGAGTTAAAGAATTGGGGTTGTAAACACAACCCCATAAAAAACAAGTATAAAAGCGCAAAACACTTTTTATAAAATCCCACATTTTCAAATCCCACATTTCGGCGAATTGAGAAAATGAAAAATTAAATATCCCACATAATTTCACACAAAAGGCTTGAAAAAAGGGCAAAAACCGCACGAAAAAAGAGATAGAGCAAAAATTTGCTCTATCCCTTAAAAATGCTTTTGTTATGCGGTTTTGAGATTAACCAAAATATCTCTTTAAAAGTCCCTCAAAGCCTTTTCCGTGTCTTGCCTCACAATGGGACTTGTGTGGCATAAACCTTATTTTAAGGCATTATCAGACACTCAAAAATCATTTTGCCCACCATTCGCCCACCTTTTTTCTTTGCCCACCTATATAGAGAATAAGGACATAAACAGTGGTTTTTGTCTGTTTCTCACTATCACAGTTTGTCTGTGATAATATGATTTTATTATACCATATATCTATCAATAAAGCAATGCTTTTGCAGAAAAAACATATAAACAAAAAAACCACCAACCAAACTTTTTTGGTTGGTGGTGGGGGTTATGCAGTTTTAACCCAGATAGTTTCATTCTGATTAAGCACTCTTTCTTTTGTTCTTCTAATGTTGGTGTCATTTAAAAACACTCCCTTTTAATATTTTTTTATGATTGTTTATTTATGGAGAACTTTATAAACACCTTTTTATAATTCAAAATATCAGTTTAATTTATTTGCAATCATATTACTCTGTATCTGCTTTTGGCATAAGGTTTTTAACCCCCATAAGATTATCAACCACTGCCCCTGCCCTTGCTCTCTGTTCCTCATTGGTGTGGGAATAAGTTTCCATAATAGTTCTTAAACCTGAATGCCCCACACAATCTCTAATAACTGTAATGTCTACACCATTTTGGTGCAGAGCAGATATATAATAATGCCTTAACATATGGAAATTGAACTCTAACCCCATTTCCTTAGCAATTCTTGAAATAACTTTATTACTGTCTGGAGAAAGCATATCTCCATTTTCTTTGACATTAACAAAATCTTCCACGATAACTGTTTCTTCTGTTCTTCCAAGGCAATCAATGATTTTATTGCACTTGTAAAACTCCTTAAGTCTTTTCCGATTTTGCTCTTGAAGTTCTTTTACAAACTGCATATATTGGGAAAAATCTTCTCCAAAATAAACTGTTCTGACACTTTTGGAAGTTTTGGTTGGAGCAAAACACCATATACCTTTTCTTTTTTGCAGTTGCTTATCAACCCTAAGAGTGTTCTTCTCAAAATCAAAATCACTCCACCTTAAAGCATAAACTTCACTTGCTCTGAGTCCAGTGTTTTTGGCAATAGTAAAAGCAATTTGAACATTTGTTGATTGCAACCTTATTTCCAGAGCATTAAACTGTTCTGGGGTTAGCAACTTTACTTCTTCTCTTGAATATTGCTTTGGTCTTTCCACACACTCCATAATATCTTCATTTATGTATTTATGGGTTTTTGCAAACTTAAATAAAACCAAGAAAAAGTTATAAAAACTGTTTGGGTAGTCAGATTTATATTGTTCTTCTAACTTATTAAGAAAGTGTGTGATGTCAAGTGGTTGTATTCTGCCAACAAGCAATTCACCTAAACTGTCTTTAATGTGGTTTTTGTAAAGTGAGTTATATCTTTTAATAGTGTTATAACTCTTGTGTTTTGTTGCACTTTCTTCTAAATAAAGTTCATACATTTGGTTAAGAGTAATTTTCTTTTCCACAAAGTTTGTCAGTCTGCATCTGGCAACTTCGTCGATTTTTGCTTTGTATGCCTCATAGGAACTTTTAAAACCACATTTTTCCTTTGTGATTTTCTTGCCGTTGGGCAGGGTTAGTTTAAATCTATAACTCCAACTTGAACCCCTGAATCTTGTACCTTCATATATTTTTTCTGCCATTTAAACCTCTCCTCTCTTAATTCAATGTCTGTATATTATTAAGGTCCGTTAAATCATAACCTATATAAGTTTGCAAGAAGTTTGATATTGCAAACTCTGGAACTCTGTATCTCCCAAACTTAAAGGCACTGAGTACCCCTTTATGTATGAGTGAATAGACAGAACCTTTATTAACACCTAAGATTTCTGCAACTTCATTAACTGTATATATCTTAATGTTGTTAGTCATTTCAATCACTCCTTATCTTTTATTTTTGATGTTAAATCAAAATATTTTTAATAATAATTTGAATTTAACACCCTCTGTGTTTTATATTATACATCACAAAAAAACTTTTGTCAACACTTTTTTAAAATATTTTTTAATTATTTTTTAAAATAGCACATTAAAAGTGTTATTTTTATCATTTTTACTTGACAAAATTAGTTTTTTGGTGTATAGTAATATTATAAAATAATGAAAGGAGAACACCTGAAATGGCAACTGAAAGCAGAAATATCACCAAAGGTGTAAAATATGATTTAACACCAGAATTAAAAAATCATATTAAAAGTATGAGAAAAGATATTAAACTTATTGCAGAAGATATGGCATCTCTTCTAAATATGAAACTTAACACATATAAAAATCTTGAAAAAGCAACTGGTAGCAATAGTATCACCTCTGATACATTAAATAGCATATTTGAGATATATAAGAACAAAGTAGGTTGGGAAAGTATGTTGACGGACCAGTTTGTTATTATGCACCTTGAAAAATATATTTATGGAGCAAATGCAGAAATAGGCAGTCTGCAAAATCAAGATTGGGTTAAGGCATATTATATGAAATATCAGTATATTACTCTGAGCAATACCCTTGAAAGAAGAATACTGAGGAATATAGAAGAAACTGACCCTTGCTGTGCTTGGCATATAGCATTACAAAAGTTAAACAGTAATAAGCATATAAAATTGAAAACAAATATAAAGGTTCCTAATGAAGTTTATATAGGACTTGATAAAGAAAAATACAAAGATTTGGGGAACTACCCTTATTGGTGTATTAAATATGAACTTACTGATACTGATATTGACTGTATTGTAAATGACATTTTACAAAATAATAAAATAAGATACTCTACATTATTTTCATTGCTTGTTTGTCAGGAATTGGAACAAAGGCAGAGAAAAGATTTTGACCTGATTTATGCTAATATTTATAGCGAGTTAAACAGTTATGGTTATGAAAATATTTTTGATAAGATTGCAAAGGTTGTAGAAAATTACACTGACAACAATTTCCAAAGAACTTTCATAAACCAAAGTACCCCTATAACAAGTGAAGATTTTTATGCTAAACTTCAATCTTTAAAAAATGGAAATATGTCTGAACCAATACAAAAATTGATTGCTAATTGTTGGTCCGGGAAAGATAAGTTTGTTAATGCCATAAATGCAGACTTCTCTCCACTGTTTAAATTGACAGATACAGAGATAGAAAGTTTTAGAATAAAACTTGTAGATTTGATATTATCATATTTATAATAAGCAAAGAGAACAGATGAAAAAAATCTGTTCTTTTTTTATGCAATAAAAAAGGACATTGCAAGTCTTTATATAATCATATATATAGTTTCATTTATACTCTCTCCACACAGACTTAAAAAAAGAAGACAAGGGCAGAACCCTTGCACTCGACACAAAATGTTTTTGCTTACAGATAGAATATATTTTTTTAATTTTGCTTATACACAGTTTTGCAAAAATCACTCTTTCACTCTTTGTCTTCCTACAAAAGACAATTTCTCTTGACAAAGGAACAAGGGGAAATAATTTTTTCTTATCACCATTTATGGTGTTCATATAAATTATTTTTGGGACTTTTTAAGTTCTTTGTGGCATTGCCATACTAAACTTTAAAAGTCAAAGAGTGATTTTTCAAAAGACAGGAAACCTGCGACGTAGCAGGTTTTTTTGTATATATTTTGGTATAATAAAAACTTGTTTTTATTATACCAAACCCTTTTGGCAAAATTGGTTAGGTTGATTTAAACCTAAACAATTTTGCATATCACCAGAAAAAAGAAATAAAAAGAAATAAAATATATTATTGCAGAAAAAAATCATAAAAAATGTGTAAAATCATTTTTTATGAAAAAATCACTGAAAATGCTACTATTTTCAGTGAATACATATTTAAAAGGAGGCATTTTAAAATGGGTAAAACAAAATCACTTGGGTATCAAATACATACTGCTTTAAATGAAATAAATATGCAAAATCAAGAGAAAAGGACAGAGATTTACAACAAGGAAAACAATACACATTTTCAATCAGTTGGTAAAAGGGAATTCAAGAAAAGTGGAACCAGTATAAATTATATATTTTCTCAAAGGACTGCTGAAAATATTGCTGAAAAAAGCAAAAACTTTGTTAAGTTCCTAAAAGAAAATTACAATATAAAAATGGTAAAAGAAATTACACCAAAAATGTGTGTGGAATATTTGAAAACAAAACAGGGGTGCAGTAAAAAGACAGTGGCAACATACAAAAATATGTTAGAAAAAATATCTATTGCCTGTTCTGTAAAGTTTGGGTGTGATAAGTTTTATACAGAGGAAGTTAAGTCTTATAAAGTAGAAGACGCTTATAAAACTGATTCTTCAAGAATATACACAAACACAGAAATCGAAGAAATATATAACTTTAAATCAAACAGGCAGAATGAAATAAAGACAATGGCATTTTTAGGTTGCAGAGTGTTTGAGTTAATCAATATAAGGGTTGAAGATATAAACCTTGACAAGCACATATACACCACTACTGTCAAAGATGGCAAAATAGACACATATTCAACAGTTCATATTATAGGGAAAGGTGGCAAAGACAGTTATAGGGTTATTCTGCCTGAGTACAGAGCATTTTTTGAAGAATTAAAGCAAGGTAAAAACCCTACTGACAGACTTTTTGACTTACCAAAGGACACAAAATCGGCAAGAATGACTATGAGTAATGAGATAAGAAAAATTACAAAAGAGTTGGGGTTAAAAGTTAGTGGTAAAAACCATCAATTCAGAAAATATCATTGCCAACAAGCACTTGCATATTATATTAGCAAGGGGTGGAGCAGAGAAAAGGCAGAAAGTTTTGTAATTCAAAGACACCTATCACATTCTGGGGAACGAAAAGACTTGAAACAGATATATTTATATAGTTAAAAAGACTGCTCCATTTTCAAGAGCAGTCTTTTAATCTTCTTCAATGTCAATCAATTTTGATGCCTTTATACCCAATGCCTTTGCAATCGTGAAAAGAGATTTTACAGAAGGGCAATATGGCAGATTTGGACTTTCTAATTGACTGATGTAGGAGAGTGTAAGACCTGTGTGTTCTGCAAGTTCTGCCTGTGTCATTCCCGATTTTCTTCTATAATAACCAATTTTAATTCCAATGTCTAATAATATGCCTTTATATTCATTATCATTTAACACTTTACTCAACCCTATCAAATAAATATTCACTAATATTATTATAAACTATTGACATTGAAATTAAAATATGATATAATTGAATAAAAACTCAATTATAGTGAGTTGTTGCTTTGAGATATGGAGTTGATATTTTATGGAGTGTATAGGGTTTGTTGTTTTTTGTGTTATTTATTATTTTGCAGTCAAATTACAGACGAGATTATTTTTGCATTGGGCAAAAAAAGGGAAAAAGACTGCTGCCACAATATATTTTATTGCAACTGTGCTTACTTTTTGGTTTGGTCTGACAACTTTGTTTGCTTTTATTTGTGCATCTTCAAGGTTAGAAAAAAACAGGAATAAAATATATGATATTTTGGCACAAAATCCCAATAATACAAATGTAGATTTGCTTATTCAAGATATTGAAAATTTCGGGTGTGTTAATAATCCTAATGCTTGGAATAAGTTAAGGGCAATTTGGATAACAGTTAATGAAAGTCCTAATGTTTCAACTGATAAAAAGAAACAGTTAAAACAGTTTTTAATGTTGAAAGGACTAACAATGCACTATCAAGATGCTAAGATAATTGACAATTACAATGGTTAATACATAAAAGGCAACCTTGAAAAAGAGGTTGCTTTTTTTATTTGCTTATAATTTGACATAACAAAAAAAGAATGCTAAAACCTTAAATATAAAGAGATTTATATTTATATAAACTCTAAATTATATTGGAGGTGCTCTATGAGTAATTTTTTTCTTAATAGCAGTGAGATTTTAACATTGGCATTGCTCAACAATAAACAATTTCATTTTAACCAAGAAGAAATGGCATCTGCCATTGGTTGTACTCAACCAAACATATCTTATGTTATATCTTCCCTTTTGGAAAAGGGAGCAGTTGAAAACATAAAGGGTTTTATTGCAGTAAATCAATACAGACTTGTTGAAGACATAGCAGATTATGCAAGTGGTGTATATAACAAAGCAGAGATTTATTTTTTCAAAGGTATTTTGAAAATCAGAAATTGGTTCCCAGAAGTTTATGCTTTTTTCCAAACATTTTTTAGAATACTCAACATTGAGTATGTAATAACAGAGTGCAGAGATTTAAAAGAGATTTGTTTTGTTTTCAAAAATGATTTAATTGATATTTCAGATATAGAATAATACTAATAAGAGTAAGAATGACAAAAACAAAAAAATGCTCACAATTCAAGTAATAGTGTGCATTTTAAAGATTTTTAATATAAACTGCATTTTATATTATTATAATCTTCAGTTTATGTTATAACTCTTTTTAGGGGGTGTATATGGAACAAAACAAAAACAATGAACACAATGAAATCTGGGAGGAACTTTCAAGCATAGCAAGTAAGGGGTACTCTGCTTTTGTTCTCCCAGACAAAGAAAAGAAAGACAAGAGAAAGTTTATGAAAATACATATAACTGCATTAGACTTTCTTGCAAACAAATCAAGCGTAGAGAAAAAATATATTAACTTTTTCATTTTACTTGTCAATATCAATTCCAGATACATTGAAGCAGATACCAACCTTTTGAAATTATCTATAAAGGAAATTGCAGACAAAATGGGGTATTCTGTTGTTCATATATATAATACACTGAATATGCTTGAAAAATTAAACCTGATTGCATTTTATAGAGTAGGAAAAAATAAATATGTTGTTATTAACCCAAAATACTATGCAAAGTTTTATAATATTAGATTTATGTATGCAGTAGAATATTGCTTTGAAAAAAACAAAATTGATATTCAAGAAATAATCGGAAAGTTATCTATACTAAAAGAATTAAAAGTTGATAAGAAAAACAACAGTGTTGAACCAGAGGTCAAAAAGTTTATAAACAGTAATATTTAGGGTGGGCAAATGGCATTTTTTAAGGTGGGCAAAGCATTTTTTGAGAGGGGTTTGCCCACCAAATGCCCATTTTTTCTGAAAAAAACACCAAAAAACACATAGAAATTTTAGAATATAATCAAAAATTCCGGTTTCGTGAACCAATCAGATAAAATCAAAGAAAATGGCATAACAAAAGGGTTTGGAGCATTCCAAACCCTTTATTTTGCTTGACTAAAATATTAGAAATATCTTTTGAGCATACCCTCAAAGCCTTTACCATGCCTTGCCTCATCCTTTGCCATTTCATGCACAGTATCATGAATTGCGTCATAGCCAAGCTCTTTTGCTTTTTTCGCAAGTTCAAGTTTTCCCGCTGTTGCTCCGCATTCAGCTTCCGTTCTCATTTTAAGATTGGTTTTTGTGCACGGTACAACTACTTCGCCCAGCAATTCGGCAAATTTTGCCGCATGCTCTGCTTCTTCCAATGCAGCTCTCATATAAAATTCGCCGATTTCGGGATAACCTTCACGAATTGCTTGTCTGCTCATTGCAATATACATACCGACTTCGGTACATTCTCCCTCGAAATTAGCTTTTAAACCTTCATATACTTCTCCGTCAACTTTATCTTTAGCTCCTACGCCGATAACATGCTCACATGCAAAATTCAATGCACCTTCTTTCATTTCCGTGAACTTTGAGCCGGGAACTCCGCATTGAGGACATTTTTCGGGAGGGGTGTCTCCCTCGTGAACATAGCCGCATACAGGACATACAAATTTTTTCATAATCTTTTCCTCCGTTTTTTTATATTATTTATTTAAAAAGAGCTTCAGACAACACAATTTGTCTACTCCTTTTTACAATTTTTACATTTTCCGTAAAACTCCAGCGAATACCCCTCCACGGTCATTTCATCGGGATTTATCAACTTTTCGATTTCCGCAATCGGAGCTTTCGGAACATCGATTACCGCATTGCATGAGGTACATATGAAATGATAGTGCAGTGAACAATCCGCATCATAATGCTCTGTTCCGTTCACATTAAAACATATAATCTCCCCCATGGATAGCAAAAGCTTCAAATTTCTGTATACGGTAGCAAGACTGATATTCGGAAATTCTTCCTTAAGATTATTATACAGCCACTCTGCGGTAGGGTGCGATTTTGTTACTTGAAGTGCCGACAAAACAGCATCTCTTTGTTTGGAATGTTTTAATGTTTTTGTGTTCATATATTTTTCCTCAACCAATAACGATAATCATTATCATTATTATAATATAAAAAAACACTTTTGTCAATAGTTTTTTTAAAATTTTTTTTAACATTTGAAATTAATGTTTTCCCTTTTTATTTGAGGGGGATTTGTTAAAATACTTTTTATATTGTTTATAAAACCCGGAATAATCCTTAAAGCCGCATTTCGCTGCCGCTTCCATAGGTCCGACTCCAAATAATATCTTTTTATTTGCGGAGATTAATCGATTTTCCAAAATATATTTATGTACAGATACATTAAGCTCTTTCGTAAAACAATGAGAAAGATACGATTCGGATATATACAGCTCTTTTGCAATTATGGGAATAGTGAGTTCTTTTTCTAAATTTTTGTTTATATAGTTAATTGCCTGCCGTGTTATTTTGCTAAAGACATTAAAGTCACCGAATGTTGAATTTTCATCCATATTTATCTCAGCAATTATCTGCGCTGTATATGATTTTAGTAATGCGTTTTTTTCAAAAGGCAAATATTCTTTATTTAATAGCTGTTTTATTTCATAAAATATTTTTTCGATTGATTTATCTTCGGTAACAATTATACGGTTAAGTTTTTTATGCAATAATTCTTCAAAGCCGATTAGCTCATCAAAAGAAAGCACAAATCTCTCATACTCAAAATCAGGACATTTAGTAATAAATTGATGGAAATTTTCTTTCGGAATTATCACCAGCGTATTTGGATTAATCACGAATTTACCAAAAGAAGTTATAAATTCGGCTTTTTTTCCTAAAAAGAAAAATATTTCATTATATGTATGAATTTCTTTTCCGTAGACATCTCTCATTCCTTTTGCATATTTAAATTGAATTTCATCTGTATGTATTTCTTTTGAAAAAACATTGTTCATTATTATCACCAACTTTGAAATCAGTATATCATAAAAAAGCAGAAAAATCAATATAAACAGCAAAATAAGCAATTTACTTTGAAAAGTATGTGATATATAATACACTCAGGAGGCTGATAAAATGAATTTACTGTTTATTGATTTTGGAAGTTCGTTTATTAAGTACAGTATTTATGATGAATTAACGGGAGAATACATATCCGAGAATAAAATCGAATTTCCTAAGCCTATTATTGATGACGGAATACATTTTCATGTGAGTACAAAGGAAATTTCCGATTCTGTTTTTAAAATAATCGGTGAGTCCGAAAAGCATGATTTTAAGAAAATGCTGATTTCTGTTCAAATGCACGGGTATATCACTAAAAAGGCATCAGGTGAGTTTTCGGATTATGTATCATGGAGAGACAAAAGCGGCGATATAAAAAAGAAAAACTTTCAAAACATTGACATCAATAAATTCGGAACATCTTTTAAAAGCAATTTACCGCTTACAAAAATCGAAAAATTTCAAGCGAATAAAGAATTTTTTACATTGGGCTCATATTTGGCATGGATTCTTTGCGGAAAAAATATTACACATATAACAGATGCTTGTGCTTCGGGTTTTTTCTATGCCGAAACAGGCGAAAAAAATGAATTTTCCGAAAGAATAAAAATGCCCTGTGTTTCAAAAAGCATCTGTGTTATAGGAGAGCATGGTACTGCAAAGGTATATACGCCGTTCGGAGATCATCAAGTGAGCTTTTTGGGAAGCGGTGCAAACGATAACGCGTATCTTCTTAATATCGGCACCGCAACACAAATATCTTGTATCGAAGATGAAAATTTTATTTGTAAATCATGCGAAAAACGGCCATATTTTTATGACAGCAAGAGATTATTTACAATAAGCGGAATAACCGGAGGTATTATACTTTATAAGGAAAGAGAAAATAAGGAGTTTATCAAGCAATTAAAAGCGGCAATTAAAATTTTACCTAAAAAGAAAAAATTGTTAGTGGGAGGCGGCGGCTCCGCTTACATTTATAATTACTTGAGGGAGGAAATGTTAAGATCAGGAATAGAGTGCGAATACCTTAATAAAAACATAGGAATGGAAGGATTAAAAATGATAGCTGAAACAATAAAAATTAAGGCGGGGGTTATGCTTTCCGAAGTACCTTTCGGTAATTTCCCGATTATTGTAAAAAACAGTCAATTAGATTTTTATATAATTGATAATGAACACGGTGCATTTGATTACTCAGTGTTGGAAGATTTAATAGTAACTTCCAATTTGGTTAAGCAAAACACTATTATCAGAATAGGAGACAACAGCCGAAATAACATCACAAAGTTAGCGGACATGGGAGCAAAGGGATTTTTATTGCCGATGACAAATACAAAGTCGGATATTAAAAAAACAGTTGAATACGCAAAATATCCTCCTATAGGAAAAAGAGGAGTTTCAACTACCCGTGCTCATACATTTTATAACCCGCCGAAGTTAAGCGATTATATGAAAACGGCAAATGAAACCATGAAAGTTTATGCACAAATTGAAACTGTAAGCGGAGTACAAAATATTGAAGAAATACTTTCGGTAAACGGGGTTGACGGAGTATTTATAGGTCCAAACGATTTATCAATAGATTTTAATTGTATTGGTGATACAGCCGCAATTTGCAAACAAATCGATATAATAAGCCGTGCTTGTAAAAAGCTGAATAAGCCATGGGGCATTATTACGGGAGATAAGGATTTAACAGAGTTTTCCATAAATTGCGGAGTTAATATGATAAGCTGCGGAAGCGAGCTTAATATGCTGACAGAGGGCTGCAAGAAAGTAAAAAATATGTTTTAACACCGTTAAAATTTTTCTTAACTATCTGTAAATTGAATTATTCTTAATTATGTGTTATACTGTACTTTGAGTTAAAGATATTCTCTTCATTTGATTTCAGTTTAACGGCAAAAACATAGATTTATAAAAAAATTAATTTATTAGCAGGTGATAAAAATGAGTTTATATAAAAACGATAATGCAGAATTTAATATTTTTCCAGACAATATTCCGAATAAAGGTATTTTGTTTGACGACAAATCAAAGGAAAATAGAAGCGGACATTTAGGTCATGCTATGGTTGAATATGCACCGGGAAAGATATTAGACTTTTTCTCTAATTGTGATGGCGATGCAAACGGAGGACATAACGGTTTCGGATGGATGGAATTAAGAAGAAGTGAAGACAGCGGAGAAACTTGGACAGACAAAGAGCCGTTTCCGTATTCAAAGAATTTATATGATATGAAGGTTGGTGTTACTGCACTTTGTGAAAAAGCGGTTTGCACCGATGACGGAAAGATAATTGTGTTTAATCTTATCTGTGATATAAATGAAAACAATCGTATAGGCTGGGAGCCATTCGGAGTACCGACATATGTAATAAGTACAGATAACGGGAAAACATGGAGCAAGGCTGAATTTTTCGGAGACGCTCCGGGCAGAATTTACGACGTTCAAAAAAAAGACGGAGTAATTTATGTTCTTATTCAATTGGGGAAAGACCCTGTTAAAGTTGCAACGGAATATAAACTGTATGTAAGCCGTGATAACGGGAATACCTTTGAAGAACGGTCGATTTTGCCGTTTAAAAGAGGCTTCTGTGACCACACATTTTACGGTACTATGGGATGGCTGCCCGACGGAAAAATGATTGTGTATACATATAATCAGCTTTATAAGGGTGAGCTTGTAAATATCCAAGAATATGACCTCCCTTATGCAATCAGCGATGATGACGGAAAAACATGGTCGGAGGTTAAGTATGCACACTTTAAAAAAAGAATGCGTAATCCTCAATTGGTTAAATTTAAGAATACATATTTTATGATTGGAAGAAGCGGCAGCTTTGGTATTGAAGAAGCTTCCGGACATAATATAATTTATTGTTCAAATGACGGAATTAATTGGGATGACGGACAGTATCTTGCAATTAGGACTGCCTGTTGGGCGGCATACTCAAATACATTGGTTGTTCATGATAAGGACGGCAATGATGATAAGCTGTTAATTCAGGCATCTTATGCTTATGATTTACATAAGACAAATATACTTCATTGGTGGGTAAAATAGAAAATTTATTGCACTTGTTTTGTGTAAAATTTAATAATGTACTCTGATGAATTTTTTAGGGCTGAAAGCCGGATTTGGGCTTTCAGCCTTTAATTGATGTCTTTAGACGTGGAAAAAAATCAGAGCAAGCGATATACAACTTGCTCTGACGTGGTGGGAGAGGGTGGATTCGAACCACCGAAGCTATAAGCAGCAGATTTACAGTCTGTCCCCTTTGGCCACTCGGGAACTCTCCCTGGAGCTGGTGATGGGACTCGAACCCGCGACCTGCTGATTACAAATCAGCTGCTCTACCAATTGAGCTACACCAGCATATAATATTAAATTTTTGGTGGGAGTTACAGGGCTCGAACCTGTGACATCCTGCTTGTAAGGCAGACGCTCTCCCAGCTGAGCTAAACTCCCATGTTGCTTATGAATATCTTAAAGGTTTCTGGTCGGGATGACAGGATTCGAACCTGCGGCCCTCTGGTCCCAAACCAGATGCGCTACCAAACTGCGCTACATCCCGATACTCGAGAATGCTTTAAGCGTTTCATCAGACGACTTATATATAATACCATTTTTTTAAATATTTTTCAACAGCCATATTCTGTCAAAATGCGATTATATTTTTCAATTACTGTATATATCTTTAAATATCTTCATTTTTCGCCGAATATTAATTTTTTTAATTTCTTTTTAAAGAAAAAAGTAAAATATACTTGACATTTTAAAAAACATATATTATAATAAAAATGTAAAACATGCTTTACATTGCAAAAATAAGGCGGTGATAGTTTGAACAACAAAATAAAAGAATACAGAAAGAGCAAAAAAATAACGCAGGATGAGCTTGCGTCAGCCGTCTGCGTAACGCGGCAAACCATTATATCTCTTGAAAACGGAAAATATGATGCTTCTTTAAAGCTTGCTCACCGACTTGCTTTATTTTTCGACACAACAATCGAAGAACTGTTTTTATTTGAGGAGGAATAAAAAATGAGTTTTACAAAAAAAATGAAAATAAGATACTATTCTGCATTCGCCTTGCTTATTATAGGTATTGCACTATGGATTTATTTTTCTTATTCAAAAAATGATATGGCATCTTCTTTCGGTACTGCATTTATTATTATAGCAGCTGCCAGAATTATGCAATATATTCGGCTTTGCAAAAGACCCGAAGCAATGCAGAAAAGAGAAATTGCCGAAGAAGACGAACGAAATATACTTATTTGGACAAAAGCACGCAGTTTAACACTTTCCTCATATGCGGTAATAATATCAATCTTAAGTGTAGTTCTTTATGTGACAAATCACTCTCAAACGGCAAAAATTTTGTCCTATAGTTTGCTTTTGCTCTTAGCACTGTATTATATTTGTTATTTTGTTATACGGAAGAAGAACTAAAACAAAAAATAGGGGATGTTAAAAAACTCCGGAACGCAAGAAAAGAAGAGAAAAGCACAAATTACAGGAAGTATAATTATTGTAATCCGGGCTTTTTTAGGTAAAAAAATCAATATAATTGATTTTTTATAGAATTATTCCTTTTCTTGCTATCAACAAACTTCGCCGCTCGACGGCGTCGAAACAAGCGATATATACTTCATCGTGAATTAAAATTCACGACTCATTTATTACGCTTTTTCTCCTTTTTCCCAAAAATCGTTGATTTTTGGGAGACCCTGTGTAGTACACTGTCGGGTATCCCAAAGCTAAAGCTTTGGCTCAGTTTGTTAATTCCAAAGCTTTTTTCCTATCCCCTCAAAAAAAGAGCTGTTTAAAAAGCCGGTTGACTTTTTAAACAGCCCCTTATTTTCACATCGAAATTATTTATTTAAAAACCTCATAACTACCGCCGCTGTTTCGGCACGTGTTGCGGTATCGCCGGAATTGATTGTTTTTTCTGTCTTTCCGGTCAAAATTCCCGCACCTACAGCCCATGCAACTGCCGTGATTGCATATTCCGAAATGTTCTCATAATCCTCGTAGGAAAGTATATTCGTGTTTTCCCCTGCCGAAGTATCATAGCCTTTCATTTTAGCATACCGATACATTATTACCGCCATTTGTTCACGGGTAATATTTTCGTTCGGAGCAAATTCATTTTCCGAAATACCGCTGACAATTCCCTTTTCTGCTGCCCATGCAACAGCTTTTGCATACCATGCGTTATCCTCCACATCGCTAAAGCCGCATTTTACGGCTTCCGGCTCTTTTTCCGCTCTGTAAAGGACTGTTACGAACATTGCCCTTGTTAGATTTTCTTCGGGTGCAAATTCTTCTTCCGTTACACCCTTAAAGAGGTTATTTTTGCACACATATTCAACAGCATTATAATACCATGCGTCTTTTAAAACATCTTTGTATATGTTTTCCCATGCGGTATTTGTCGGCTGCACTGCGGGTGTTGAATTGCTCTTAGACGAACTTCCTCCGCCGGACATACCTCCGCCGCCTCCGGACAAGCTGCCTCCGCCTTGCTCCTGTTCATAATCCGCAGTATACAAAAATTCCACCTTATCGCCGTCACCAAGCACACAATCGGTAATTCCCGACGACGGAAGCTCACCGTTTACATAGTATAACCAACCGCTTGATTTACCTTTATCAAACTCCGATAAAGTTTCTCCGTTATAGCTCATAGACTTAACATAGCCTTTTTCAAGTCCCGATACCTCAATATTATTTGTCTCGGCAACATTTTTCAAAAGGTGATAAGCCGTTGAGCCTTCCTTTATCTCGACCGTACCGCTGTACCAAATATTATTCAACGCTTTAATATCAATATCCACGTTTATGCTGCCCGCCGATTCCGAAGGCTCTTGCGGCAGTTCAACACTTCCCGTTCCTGTTGCACGCACAGGTGTTTTTTTAATCGGTGTGACTTCCTTAGAAGCAGTATTAAACGCATATATGTTATATGCCTTTTTTCCGCCCTTTTCAAACGCTTCGAGAGCAGTAATACCTCTAAAACCCTGCTCCGTTGCCATAGCGGAATATTTTTCTCCCGTGCTGCCCGAAATGTACGCACTTACAAAACCGTTTTTCGCACTGTTTACGTAAAGCATCGGTGCATCGGCAAGCGCACATCCGTTTTTGATAAATCGGCTGTCGGAAGACGGATCTATACCCAATGCCAGCAATCCCGCTATTACCATTGCGTCGGAATTTATATTTCCGTAGGAGCCGTTTGCTCCCAATGCTGCGGAAAGTCCGTCAATTGCATTATCGGCAAAGCTCTTTACCTTTGTTTTTATTCCGTAAGAATCATTTTCCGCAAGATAAAATCTTGCAATTGCTGCCAAAGCCGTACCGGTTGTATCCGGGTCGGAAAAGGTGTTAAGTCCGTAAGTATAGCTGAACAAACCGTCTTCTTTTTGATTTCTTATCAGAATGTTCACAAGGTTTTCAATTTGGGCATTTGTAAGGCTTACATTGCCCTGCATATCTGCCAAAAGTGCCCATACCGCAGCGGTATAATCCGCTCCGAAGTTTTCTCTTCTCAAAAGCTCCGCATTATTTATGCAGGTATTTGAGTTTACGGGATACAGCTTCGTTGTGTCAACTCCGATCGCTCCCATTATTATTTCCGCTTTTGCTCTGTCAGTAGGCAAGGTATAGCTTTTATTCAAGCCGTCAATTGCAACATTTAAATAATTCTGCTTTGCAGCCTCAGATATTTTGGGCATATCCTCGGTATTTTTCATAGCATTATATGCTGCCATATCAAATACTACCCATTCGTCCGGAAGAGCTTTTGAGGCGTACAAGCGTGCAATATTCTCAGTCAAATCCGCTCTTGATGATTTTTCCGGATTAATAATAACCGTCACATCACGTCTTATCATTCCGCCGTTTCCGACAAACAAAAGAGTAACCGTTTCAACAACCGCCGCGCCGCTGTCATTTTTCTTTTTAAGCTTTACGGTGCCGTTTCCCAGACGTGTAAGATAGCTTTCTTCATCTGTTTGAACACAGCTTACCGCAATATCGCTGTCTGCAGTCATTCCGTCTTTTACAAATCCAAAGCAATCTCCTGCTTCCGCATCGGAAGGAATTGTAAGGACGTCTTTATATTTTTGCGTTTCCTCTGTCAGTTTTGAATCGTTCTCAGGCATATTTACCGAAATTGGATACGGATAACCCGAATTTATGCTGTCATCCCTTTGCCATACGTTCCTGCCGTTATCGAGCAATTCCTTAAATGAATCTGTTTTCATTTCTTCGGCTGTTTTTTGTGTAACATATTTATTGTTTGCCGAAACAGTATAACAATTTGTCACATAGCTGCGTGACATGCTGTCTTTGCCGTATATTGCATATGCTCCCTGTACACCGCTGATGTTTCCTGCATTATAGCAGGATTTAAAGTACGGGTGCATATCTCCCTGCGCCGAGCCCGGGTCACCGCATATGCCTGCCGCAATGTTCGCACCGGTAACATCGGCAAAATTCGCACAATTTTCAAACTGAACACAGTTTTTGCTGAATCCGACAATTCCTCCGGCTGTTCCCTCGCTTGATATGCTCTTGTCTTCACCGGACATGAAAATTACGCCTTTATTAATACAATTGATAAATTTAACGGTATTGTCGTCATTTCCGTAGCCTATATCACTGCTCTTTCTGCACTTACCGACAATTCCTCCGACAGAAACTCCCGCCTTTGCCGAAATCAAAGCGGCATTTGCACAGTTTTCAACCACGGTATTTCCAACAGCGCTGCCTGCAATTCCGCCTGCATAGCCCGATGTTTCACTGCAATATACTTCGCCCTCAACCGTAAGATTTTTAACTGTTGCATCATCCAAGCAGCCGAAAAGTCCGTAATACGCGTATACGCTGTTATCTTTATCGGACACGTTCATTCCGCTTATTTTGTGACCGTTTCCGTCAAAGCTTCCCTTAAATGCCGCAACAAAGGTTTTTCCGATTGGCGTCCATGTCATATATCCCAAATCTACGTCATTATCCAGAATATAGCTTGCCGAAGCATAGTTTTCAGCACTTTCGTTAACCTTTTGCGCTGCAAATGCCAAATCGCATCCCGATTTAATTTTGTATGGGTTTTCTTTCGTTCCTTCTCCCTCAAGTGTTTCGGAAAGCGTTCCGTCCCAGCTGTTTCCCGAAACAAGCGTTACGGTTATATTGTCCGTTCCCGGTATTGCCAATGTTCCGTTTTTGGTCTTGTATCCTTCAGCCGTAATTCTATAGTCATACGAGCCTTCGGGCAATAAATACACTCCGTTTTCTCCCTGCATTTCTCTTTTATCACCGTCGGCACGCGTCAAGGTTATTGCTGCTGCGGCTGACGTTGGATATACACGGAAAGTAAGCTCGTGTCTTTCGCTTTCTTCAAGAACAATTGTTTCGGTTTTATCCTCGGACAATGATAAAACTCCCGATTTTGTCTTATATCCGAAATCGGATACTTCATAGTAGTATTCACCTTTTGTAAGAATGTATTTTCCGTTTTCCGCAATGAGCTTTTCTCCCGATGAATCGGTACCTCTGTATAAAACCGTCTCCGCAGTTTCGGGAGTTATGTCAAAGGTTAATTCGTAGGTCTTGGCTGTCAATTCGACCTTTAAAGTTTTATCCACTCTTCCCATATTAACCGTAACTGTTTTCGGTGAATGTTCTTCGTCTCCTTCTTTCGGAACGACATTAAGAGTATATTTTCCGCATGCAAGAATTGCCGAATATGCTCCGCCGCTCCCGTCAAGAGTACATTCCGCCCCCTGCCAGTCGGTAAGAGTAACCGCCGCATCCTGCGGTATTACCGTCAGGGAAAGCTTTTTGTTTCCTCCCATATTTACATACCACGCCGGGTAAGGATAGCCATCCTTTTGCAGAAATTTCTCTCCCATATCAAGTACGGCAAAATCCACAGTTTTTATTTCTGTTGGAGTGCCGTCCGAATCTGTCGAAAAGCACTTAAAAGGATTATATGTACTCCCTTTGTTTTTATCGCCGTCATAATAGCATCCTGCGGCGCTTATTGTCGGATATGCGCGCGAGCTTGAAACCGCAAAACCGTATTTATCTCTTCCCGTAACCTTTCCCGCAAAATAACAATTTTCGAATTGAATATCATTATTGCTTCCGTTTATAACTCCGATAAATCCGCCCGCTTTACCGCTGTATGATGCTTTTGCCGTTACATCACCAAGCACTGCGGAATTTGTGATTTTCGCTTTGTAGGCATAAATATAACCGATAAATCCGCCGGCATAATAATTTCCCGTGACAGCCGCCGTACTGAAGCATCCGTCAATTTTTACGGTACTGTTTGTCGCATTTCCGACCAAAGCACCTGCTGCCGTCGAGTTTCCGCCTTTTTGTGCATCAATTGTGCCGCCGATTACCGCACAATTTGTAAATGTCGCTTCATTCGATACACTCCCGGCAATGGCAGCAGCACCCTTCCCGCTCATGCTTGTAAGCTTGATTTCGGGATTTTTAACTACAACATCGGATACCGTTCCGTCAAGCTTTGCAATCAGCGCGGCATTTGATATATCCGAAACGGTGAGATTTGAAATTATGTATCCGTTTCCGGCAAAATCTCCCTCAAGTGATTTTATCGGTTCTGCTTCAACATCTGACATATCTATGTCGGACAAAAGTTCAATCTTTCCCTTTATATCCTTTCCGCCAAGTTGTGCAAGCTCATTCGGCGTTGATATTTCATATACCGAAACTTCTTCCGCAAAAGACGGAATTGTTATACCGGCAGATAAAATCGCCGTTGTCAACAGTATTGACATTCCTTTAAAAAATCGTGATTTCATTTTTATTGTTCTTCCTTTCGTGTCTGTTTTAAGATACATTTAACTTTTTATTAACTCCTCCCTTGCGGCAACAAAAAAAGCCGCGGCATTTTAGCCGCCTTATACGGCAGCCGACCACAGCAGAGTTTTCCCGTGTCAGTATCACAAATTTCCGCGCAAAGAACAAGCCCTTAATATCAGGTTAAGCGCATCAAAACTATTGTCTCCGATATTATATCGGCTTTTAACCGCATATAACTTAGGCGACAACATCAAAGCAGGTCTTCTGACTTCACTTCTACTTCGTTTTTATACTCTGCCTTCTCAGTTTCCCAATGACCGGCTTTCGCCGACGAGAATAAAAACCTTCGCAAGCACACAGCGACTGTTCACCGTCCGGGATTCACACCCGATTCCCTTTTCACCTATCATACCTTTTTGTGCGGCATGAAAGACACTTTGTGTGATTATTTAATTTTTAAATCGGAACAATCTCCCCTCTTTGCCAACAGCCTCAGGCAGATTGTACTGTGCAGGAAGCGACACCTACACACGGATCATATACAGTATAACACAAAATCCAATATCTTGCAATATATAAAACAAACAATTTTAATAATCACCTATTTTGATAAGTTTACATAATATATATCAGGCATGCGTGTAATAATCATCATGCAGCCGAAAGGAGCAATGTAAATTGATTACTTTAAGCTTATGTATGATTGTTAAAAATGAAGAGGAAACTCTCGCACGCTGCTTAGACAGCATTAAAGACGCTGTCGACGAAATAATTATTGCAGACACAGGCTCAACCGATTCTACGGTTGAAATCGCAAAAAGCTATACCGATAAGGTATATCATTTTGATTGGATTTACGATTTTTCCGCCGCACGTAATTTTTCTTTTTCAAAAGCTTCATCCGATTACTGTATGTGGCTGGATGCCGATGATATTATCGAAAAAAATGATTTGTTACTTCTAAAAAAGCTGAAAAAAGAGCTTTCTACCGATACAGACATTGTAATGATGCCTTATAACACTTCATTTGATAAATTCGGAAATGTTATTTTTTCTTATTATCGTGAAAGAATTATAAAAAACAATCCTGCGTACAAATGGAGCGGGAAAGTTCATGAAGCGATTACTCCCATCGGAAATGTAATATATTACGACGCGGCTGTAACCCATAAAAAAGAAAAAGCACCCGATACGGACAGAAACTTAAAGATATACGAAAAAATGCTTGAAAAAAAGGAATTTTTTTCTCCGCGCGATAAATTCTACTATGCACGAGAGCTTTATTATCATAAACGCTTTGACGAGGCAATTTCGGCTTTTACAGACTTTCTTTCGGAAAAATCCGCATGGATTGAGAATAAAATCGACGCCTGTCTCATTCTTGCGGATTGTTATATCGAAAAAAAGGACAGCGTATCCGCCATATCCGCGCTTTCCGAAAGTCTGACATTTGACGCCCCCCGCGCCGAGATTTGTTGCAAAATAGGTGAAATCATGCTTGATAATAAAAATTATCTCGGTGCAATTTTTTGGTTTAAATCAGCTCTTAATTCCGATGAACACAAAAAAAGCGGCGGATTTTCACTGCCGGATTGCCGTGGTTTTTTACCGGCAATTTGGCTGTCGGTATGTTATGACCGTCTTTCGGAATACAAAAAAGCCTGCGAATACAATAATTTAGCGTTATCGTTTAAGCCTCAATCAGAGGCAGCTTTATCCAACAAAAGATATTTTGAAAGCATTGGTTACAAATAAAATTCAGCTTTATTTTTGAAAGGAGCGAATTTATGCACTACAAAAATGAGATATTCAATACCGAAGAACTTCAAGCTACCAACAGATGCGGCGGATGCGGATGTATTTGCTGCCGCGGACCTGCAGGTCCTACAGGCGCAACAGGTCCGACCGGACCTACAGGTCTTACAGGTTTAACCGGGTATACCGGACCGACAGGCGCTACAGGTCCTACAGGCGCAACGGGCGCAACAGGTCCGACCGGTGCTACAGGTGCAGCAGGTGCTAACGGTGCAACAGGCGCGACAGGTCCGACCGGTGCAGCAGGCACTAACGGTGCAACGGGCGCGACAGGTCCGACAGGCGCGACAGGTGCTAACGGCGCAACAGGCGCAACAGGTCCGACCGGTGCTACAGGTGCAGCAGGTGCTAACGGTGCAACAGGCGCAACAGGTCCGACCGGTGCAGCAGGTGCTAACGGCGCAATCGGGCCAACGGGTGCTACAGGTCCTACCGGCGCTACAGGTGCTACAGGAGTAGCATCTACAAATGCTTATGCTTCATATGCAAATCT
>CAKSJU010000003.1 GCA_934463455.1 uncultured Clostridia bacterium
GATACTATGATAATCAAGGATGTTACAACAACCAAGTACGATCCTACAGTATCATTGGATGCTAAGCTTGCCGAACTGACAGATAATACTTCAAATTGTATATGGTCATTTGGCGGAATTTTCTTGACAGGAACTCCTATGGTCGGAGGATATTCATCTCCGAGCAATTATGCGTCCATATCGGGAAATAACAGAACCGGTTACACAATCACAGCTACGTCTAATGCGGGAATAATCAGATACCGTTTGGGAAAAGGCGACAAGGTTGCGCTTGAAAGAAATACAGCGGAGAATAACATTATTCACCAATCGTTTAAATTTACACCGAATTTCACATCGGGAAACACAGAACAAATTGGTATAAGAGGTAATAACGGTTACGAGTATTACATGGATGTAAGTGCGGAAAAAGGTTTTGTAAGCGGGCAGGAATATGATGTTGACTTTTTAATCAACAATAAAGATTTTAGATACAACATTATTGTAGACGGTGAAGTGAAAGCAAGCGGAACAATCTATGAGAAAAGAAGCCCGCTTTGGGAAATTGTTTACAAGGTAAATACCGCAGGCGACAGTATGGTATTAAAGAATGTTCAGACGAAATACTACAAAAATACCGTTAGCATGGCGGATAAGCTTCTTGAATTGTGCCCGAATAATTTCGGCTGGAGCAAATATCGCTTTGAAACAAATTCTGACGGTTATGCAGATTATGAAGTTGAAAATGCGCCTTGCTTTGATACAAGCGTGTACGAGATAGAATCGAATACGCGTATGTTCTCGGGCAAAAAGGCTGTATCGGTAACAAAGGAAAATAAAAATACACCGACAGACGACGAAATTCCTACGATGAACTTGTCATTTACGGCTAACAAACCGGGAACAAACAAATATTATTTGTGGCTTCGTCATACAGCAAGCATTGCTCAGGAGGACGGAAGAAATTGTTTCTTATCGCTTACAGAAAACGGCGCATACAGTTATTACACATTCACCGGTGAGAAAAATGCTCCGCAGTGGGCTTTGCTCGGAACGGTTGAGGCTACTGAGGGTGAAACAGGATTTGTAAGAATACGCCAAAGACAGGCTTCGCATATCAGCTTTGACAGATATGTCATAACAGCAGATCCGAATTTTGTACCTACCGACGCATATTATCAAATTTATCCGCCGGCATCATCAAGAGCAAAAGACATGGGAACACTTTCAAACGGAAGACTTGTTTTTGAAGCAGAGGATGCAGGTTACGGAAATTATGATTTGCTTGATAGTGTTCTCGACGGAAATACTTATGATTGGTACAGCAGTTATTCGGGAAATAAAGGCTTGATGAAGTCAAGCCATAGTGATGTTATACCAACAAACTGGAAAGAAGCAGACGGAATAGACGCAGGTGATATAGAATTTAACTTTACACCCGATAAATCAGGCAAGGCATACTTGTGGGTAAGATATTATTCTTCTTCAAAAAACAAGAAATTTGCGGTATCGGTAAATTCAAATGATTATGTATCGCAGAATTTTAAAGAAGAAGGCTCACTTAAATGGCAGCGCATTGCGGAAATAAACAGCATTAAAAAGGATGTTCCGGTGAATGTCCGCATTAAAGATATAACCGGCGGTTATGCAGTAGACGAATTTGCAATAACGAGCAGTACATTTGATACTCCATCGGGCTCAGAACCTTCTTGGGATGTAACATCTACAACATTAACAGGCGGCTCGCCTCAAATTGCAGCTTCAAGCTTGCCGCAGCATCCGAGATTGATACTAAAATCAGGAGAAGAAAGCAAAATCCGCACTGCTCAAGACGCTGCACAAAATAAAACAATGCGTGACAGAAATAACGACCTAATATCCAAAGGATTGGCAGAGGATTTTACAGGATATATTCCTTCCGCTACGGGATATGCCAATAATAACGAAAAAACAGTTGCAAAAATTGAAGCATTGGCATATGATTATGCAATCAACGGAAATGATGATTCGGGAGAGAAGGCTGCATTAAGTGCGGTAAATTATATTACAAATGTTTCTTATGCCGGCATTTCGGGTGAGGATTATGTGCGTAAGGCAGGTCACGATCTTTATATGCTTTCAAAAGCGTATGACTGGGCATATGAATTTTTCACAGAAGAACAAAGGACAGCATTTGTAAACAGTGCGATTGAAATTGCGTATCAATTTGATAATACATGGCCGTCATCATCTTCAAATTCGGTAACAGGCTTCGGTGCCGAGGGTAAGACACAAATGTATTTGCTTGCATTTGCAATAGCAGTTGCAAACGAAAGACCTGATATATATAATAATATTGTCGGAACTGTTGAAAGTGAATTTGTACCTTCGAATATTGCAATTTATTCATCGGGCTACGCTCTTAACGGCTCAAGATACGGTACATTCAGAGGGCAAAACGCATTTGCGTCAGCTTTGATGTTAAAAACAATAGGATATGAGAATGATGCATTATATAAGGCACTTTCGGAAAGTGTATTTAACTATATTTACGCAAGACGTCCCGACGGTTTGATGTTTGCAGACGGTGACGATACAAACGATGGTAAAACACCGTATTCATACTATAATGTAGGACATATGAAGAATATGTTCTTATATGCAATGAAATTGTTTGGAAATGAGTATGGCGTGGGCAGCGACTCATATTTCAAAGATGCAGCAAGATGGGCTTGTGCATCAACATCAAAGGATTTTGCAAACTTTGATGAAAGCTATGGTGAAGGATATATTTCTCCTGCAACGTTCCTTGTTGTGAACAGCGATGCGAATGATGATTCATTTGGTGCAGAGCAAACGGCATCATTGCCGCTTTCAAGGTATTTTGGCAGTTACAGCGGAAGTATGTTAGCAAGAACAGGCTGGACTGATATGACAAACGATAAAGTTAATTCGCTTGACCAAAATGATAATACAGCGGTTGCTTATATGAAGACAGGAGTCGGCAGAGTGGGAAACCACCAGCACCTTGACGCAGGAAACTTCCAGCTTTACTATAAGGGAATACTTGCAAATGATTCTTCATACTACAATGGTTCTAACTATTCATCCAGCTATATGGATGGATATGCAAGACGAAGTGCAGCACACAATGTTCTGCTTGTGAAAGACGGAATATCAAATAAATTGGGCGACATTTCCTATGCAGACGGTGGTCAACAGCCTTATGACGCTGCGACTAATGTATCGAATATTAAAACCGTTGCAACCGTATTGGCTCACGATATGGCAGGCGACGATGTAAATCAACCTGATTTTACATACTTAAAGTCGGATTTGACAGGCGCTTATCATTCAAACTCTGTATCAAATTACAAGAGAAGCTTTGTATTTATGAATATGGCAGATAATGATGAACCGGGTGCACTTATCGTATTCGACCGAGTTGAAACAAAATCTTCAGACAGCAAGACATCGTGGTTATTACATGGTATCAATCAACCGAGTGTATCGGGAAAACGTGCAGTATTTACCAATAATAACGGCGGTCAGATGACAAATGATACTTTGCGTCCTAACAGTATAGAGACTAATATGTATAAAGACGGATTTGTTGATACGGATCACAATTACAGTTCGGGTTATACGGCAGAAGCCGGAAAAGTATGCGAATCAGACGGTTACAGACTTGAGGTTTCACCTGCATTAGACGGAACTGTAACGAGATACTTGAATGTAATACAGCTTGGTGATGAAGGAACAACCGCAGTACAGCCGACTGCAATTGAAAATGATACTTTCTTGGGCGCAGTATTAAAAGACAGAGTTGTATTGTTCTCAAGAAACGGAGACTTTATAGCAGCAGGTGATGCCAATAAAACAACAACAAGCTATTCATTTAACTTCTCGTCAAATGACGGATATGTTTACAAGATTGCTATGGCAGATGCAGCCACAGGTTCATATCAGGTATATTATAAAGAAACAGAAAACGGAGAAGAAACACTTATAGCTTATCCAAAGACAACTGCGGACGGACATATGATTACATTTGAGGGAAGAGCCGGATATTACAGAGTAATCAGAATGTCAAATACAACAAAGGTATCTGAAACATCATATGCTGAAGAAGATACATTAAAGCTTAAAACACCGGGAGTTAAGGTTATTCAAAGCAACGGTGCTTATAAAGTTTCAGTATCGCCGAAGAGCTACAGAAGTTATGCCGTAAAGGACAACAATGAATATGCTAACAAGATATTGATTGCTGTTTATGACGGAAACGGAAAGGTTTTGGGAATTAAAGGAATAGACTTTACCAAAACTGACAAAGATGCAGATTATATTGATGTTGCAACGGTAGATGCTTCACAGCTAAACAAATTAAAGGTTAAAACTTTTATATTTGATGATTTATCGAATATCAAGCCTTTAACGAAATTCGGCGAAGTAACAGTGCATTAATAGTTTTATATAGTGATTACTGTATATACAAAACAAAAACATATTCCCTGTATTCAGGGAATATGTTTTTGTTTTGACGGGGAGAAAATTATTATAGTCAAGTAATTATATCATATTTGGAGCTCATTTTCTTGTTTTTTGGGTCATCCATCAATTGTATCACTACAACTTTGAATTTAGATGTGTTTTTTTAGTACGAAAGGGCAAAAAGTGATTTAAAAAGATGAAAAATGTGTGTTGTTGTGACTTATTAAAAAAGATATAATTAAATTATAAAATAGTTAATTGTAAAATGTGAATTTTACAATTAATAACTGCTTTTGTGGGGAGTATCGAGGGTGCTAACCCTTGATTCGCAATCAAAAATGACGACATGTGCGTCATTTTTGGCTGAAATAAAAAGTTTCAACTTAAAATTTATTAAATCAGATGGAACTTTTTATTTCTACTCAAGCGTTTTAATTGTGAAACTTTAGTTTTACAATTAGCTAAAATTATAAAATGATAGGAGGAAAGAATATGAAAAAAATACTAAGTTTATGTCTTGCTTTAGCATTGTTATTCGGTGTAACAGAAATAAATGCTTCAGCAGAAGCGGATTATGTCTGGCGCTATACAGGTGTGCAGAGCAGCGGAGTAGCATCGATGGGTTATGTGGATTCGGTTATAACGGTCAGTGACAGCGGAGTTGCTATAATGGCAAAAAGTTCGGTGGGGAGTAATGGGGGACTCGGAAGATTTCTGCTGGGAAGCGGAAGCACGAGCCCGATTAACGGAAGCGGTGTACTGCATCAGCATTTTTCATATACGCCGGGCGAGGGAGAGAAAAACCAACGTTTTGGAATAAGAGGCAATAACGGTTATCAATGGAATCTGACCTTCAACCGTACAGACGGAAGCATTAGGGACAGTGAAAACAGTGTATTCTCCTCGTGGTCCGCAGGAGAAACATATGAAATGGATTATGTTGTGGATCTTACAAGCTATAAATATTATTGGCTGGTTAACGGAAGACCGGCAGATTGCGGCTCTGTATACACAGGACGCAGACCATTGTGGCAGATATGCTACAGCATATTGGGCCCAAATGAGAATATGATATTAAGCAATATGGAAACGACGCTATATAATACGAATCGGACAGCAGAGAGTGTATTGGGAGAATTGCTGACGCCTTTGGCAGTGCCGTTTGCAACAAATTCTGACGGTTACGGTGATTTTGAACCGGAAAATTATTCCGAGTGTTATGATTCTTCTGCGTGGACGGTCAAGACAGACAGAAGATTTTATTCCGGGACTAAAGCACTGGGCGTATATACGGAAGACAAAAATGAGCCGGACGAATTAGATGACCCGACATTGAATTTAAGCTTTACTGCAAACAAAAGCGGCAGAAATACATATTATCTATGGATAAGGCATACGGCCTCTGTTGCAAACCAAAGCGGACAGAATTGCTTTTTGTCACTGTCGAGATGCGGCGAGTGGTCGCGGTTTAAATTCAGTGCAGAGGCGTATGCGCCGCAATGGATTTGCTTGGGCACTGTCGATGCGGATGCGGGCAAAAAAGCCTATGTACGCATACGTCACAGACAGCAGAATCACGTTGCGATTGACAGGTATGTTATTACTGCCGATGCTGAATTTGTTCCGACAGATGCGTATTATCAGATTACGCCGGCTGCTTCAAGTACAGCATATTCAATTCCTGCATCAAAATTTTCGGCGGGGAGGGCATGCTTTGAAGCGGAGGAAGTAACTAAAACAGGAGTATACAGCGGATATTCTCTGACAAGCCATTTATCAACATATGGACTGTCATCAAATTTTTCAGGAAAGAATGGGCGAATTTCTGCCAGCGGCAGTACTGTAAGTTTCAATAAAAATTGGGTAACAGAGCCTAATCTGGAATTTAATTTTACTGCACCTACCTCCGGAAGCAAATACCTGTGGGCGAGAATTTACAGCACCTCGACCAATAAAAAATTTGCTGTTTCGGTAAATTGCAGCGAATATAAGCAAGTTACCACAAATACAAAGGATAAATGGTATTGGCAGCTGATATCGGTTATTGACGGTGTACAGGCAAATCTTGCAGTAAATGTTAGGATATACAATGTTGCGGGTGGATATGCGTTTGACGAATTTGCAATTTCTGACAATGCGTTTGACACGCCGCAAGGCAAATCAATATCGTGGAATACAAAAAGTGATATTCTGACAAGCCCTTATTCTGCGCCGACAATTACACAGACGGCGGTGAAAGCACTTTCGCATCCCAGAATATACTTTACTGCGGAAAACAAGGCAGAGGTTGCCTCAGCCTTGTCGGACAGTGAAAATCAGGCAGCGTACAGTGCGCATGGTACAAATGTCACAAGAGGTATGAATGCCGGATTTACAGGAGCACTTGCGATGGCATCGGGCTATGCGAACAATAGCCCGACCGTTATAGGTACGATAGAGGCACTTGCATTTGAGTATGCCGTAAACGGTAACCGTGCGGCAGGGGAAAAGGCGGTATCTGCGGCAATGAATTATTTAAATACGGTGTCTTATGCGGGAATAGCAAGTGATCGTCTGACACGTGTGGCAGGGTATGATATTGCTGCTCTGTCGAGGGTTTATGACTGGTGCTGGCAGCTTTTCGGGCAAGCGCAGAAAGATGAGTTTATCAGTAAATGCGAGCAGATAATATACCAGATGGATATAGGTTGGCCGCCGACCGATATGTCATCTGTTATCGGCTATGGAGCAGAGGGAATATGGCAGAATTATCTGCTGACATTTGCGATAGCCGTTGCTGATGAAAGAGAGGATATATACAATTATGTTATCGGCAGAATACAGGATCAGTATATCCCGGAGCGAAAGACGCTCTATGCGTCAGGAGAAAGCCTTCAAGGGTCGAGATACGGCACCTACCGGGGGCAACATGATTTGACGGCAGCACTGCTTCTCTCTACAATTGGCTATGGATGCGATGTGTACGGAGAGGGACTTTCCGAACTTGTCAATTGGTATATCTATGCTCGTCGACCGGACGGTCTTATGTTTGTCGACGGCGATGACACGAACAATTCAAAAGCAGCCGGCGAATACTATACTGTCGGTCATATGCAGAACGCGTTTGTTATTGCGGCGAGACTGTTTGAGGATCCGTACATCAAAAATGAGGCTAAAAAAGCCACCCACGGCTTTACGGAATTTGGGTATGAAGAGGGGTATATAAGTCCGGCATCATTCCTTGCGGTAAATCGACCGTCCGTGCAGCCGAAAACTGAATACGGATTCCCGCTATCGAAGTATTTTGGGTACCCAAACGGAAATATTATAGCAAGAACCGGCTGGCCGTCATCATACTCGGTAAATGACAATACGGTTGCTGCATTTATGAAAACAGGTATTGTCAATGTATCTAACCATCAGCATCTGGATGCCGGAAGCTTTCAGCTGTATTATAAGGGAATATTAGCGAATGATCCCTGTAATTATACGGGAGCAAACTATAGCTCGGCATATATGAACGCTTATGCAAGGCGCAGTGCAGCACACAATACCGTACTTGTAAGAGATGGGGTGTCGAGAAGCATAAACGGTCTGTCTGTGGCTGACGGCGGTCAGGTTCCCGTAACCTCGCCCACGGGCATTGGCGGCATACAGAGCACGGCGACTGTGCGGGCGTATGATTTCGGCGGAGAAGATATTAATCAGCCGGACTATAGCTATTTAAAATGTAATTTGACAAATGCGTACGGCAGTTCGGTTTCGTCATATTACAGAAGTATGGTCTTTCTTAATATGTATGACGATGATGTGCCGGGTGCGCTTGTCGTGTTTGACAGGCTTAAGACCGAAAATACATCGCATAAAACAGCATGGCTTCTGCATGGACTGAAAAATCCGACAATAAGCGGAAACAGAGCAGTGTTTGCGCTCAATGCAAACGGTTATACCGGGAAAATGGTAAATGACACTCTGCTTCCCGAGGCGGTGGAAATATCATCTGTTGCCGACGGATATCTTGAAAAGAATGGTACATTTTACGATTCAGGCTATAATAGCGGTAATGGAGTTAATGAATCCGAGGGTTACCGCATTGAAGTATCACCGCAGACGCAGGGCACACAGACGAATTATCTTAATGTAGTTCAGATAGGTGAGGCAAATGCTGAGTTTGTCTCACCGGGGATGATAAACAATGAGACTTTTGTCGGAACGGTTGTAAAGGACAGGGTTGTGTTGTTTTCGAAATCGGGAAATCTGATAGGTGAGGGCGATGCAAATAAAGGCACTACTCAGTACTTCTTCGATTTTTCAGCAAGTGATGATTATACCTACAAATTTGCCGTTGCTGACACTGCAGAAGGTAAATGGGAGGTATCATACAGTGCGACCGGTGCAGAAAATTCGTACAGTGTGATTGCCTTTGCTATGACAAATCGAATGAATAACAAAAAGGATAAGGGCTATACAATATCTTTTTCCGGCAGACAGGGATATTATAGGCTGAAAAGGGTGTCAAACACACATACCGAGAATGAACCGTCTATAGTTGAGCCATAGTCAAGTAAGCAGATACAAAAATTAAGGGAGCAGGCTGTTTTGTCTGCTCCCAATATAAGGCTTCTGCTTTATTTTTAGCGTTGGCGTTTCAGGATATATGCCATGAAATCACCTTTCGTGAGAATATAACCATTACAATACACAAATAGTACCATATTCTTCCGGTTTTACGCTAACCCACGCAAAATTAGGAGCTTTCTGATTAAATTTTTGCTTGCAGATGGTTGCAGGTTTATTTTATTATATCATATTTTTTTGCGTTATTGTGTCTACTTTTTTAGTATATCACCAATATCGGATATAAAAAATATAACTTGGGTATTGATAAATTTAAGCAAATATGATATAGTATATATGTTGTATCGGCTTTTTTTATTTAGTTATATAAAGCTTGCAAATAAGGAAAAACGCACTGCAACAATTTAAAATAAAAACGGTATAATAAAAAGGTGTAAAGCTGGTATTTTATAAAAGATGTCGCAGCACCGATAAAATCAAGGAGATGTGAAATACAAATGAAATTAGGTATAGTGGGACTTCCGAATGTCGGAAAATCAACATTGTTTAATGCAATTACACAGGCGGGGGCGGAATCGGCGAATTATCCGTTCTGCACGATTGAGCCTAATGTGGGAATTGTGGACGTGCCGGACGAAAGAGTAGACGCACTTGCAAAAATGTACAACCCGAAAAAGGTTACTCGTGCATATATAGAGTTTGTCGATATTGCGGGTTTGGTTAAAGGTGCTTCAAAAGGTGAGGGGCTCGGAAACAAATTCTTGTCGCACATTCGTGAGGTTGATGCGATAGTGCATGTTGTACGTTGCTTTGAGGATGAGAACATAACGCATGTTGACGGAAGCATTGACCCGCTCAGAGATATTGAAACAATTCAGCTTGAATTGATTTTTTCGGATTTGGAAATTCTCGAAAGACGAATTGACAGAACAAAAAAGGCTATGAAGGGTGATAAATCGCTGGCTGTTGAGCTTGAATTGCTGGAAAGAGTAAAAACCGCTTTGGAAAACGGAAAACCGGCGAGAAGTCTTGACTATACAAAAGAAGAATACGATATTGTAAAAGAAATTGCGCTTATTTCCTTAAAACCTGTTTTATATGCCGCTAACGTTGCTGAAGATGATTTCCAAAAAGGCATCGAAAATAACAAATTTGTAAAGGCGGTAGAGGAACTTGCAGCGGCAGAGGGCTCGGAGGTTATGCCGGTATCGGCAAAAATAGAAGAGGAAATTGCGCAGCTTGACGGAGATGAAAAAGCAATGTTTCTGGAAGAACTCGGTATGAGTGAATCCGGTCTTGACAGACTTATAAAAGCAAGCTACAGACTTTTGGGACTTATAAGCTATCTGACTGCCGGTGAGCCTGAGGTGCGCGCATGGACGATAACCGAGGGAACAAAAGCTCCGCAGGCGGCAGGAAAGATTCACAGTGATTTCGAAAGAGGCTTTATTCGCGCTGAGGTTGTAGCCTACAGCGACCTTATGGCATGCGGAAGTATGAATGCGGCAAAAGAAAAAGGCCTTGTACGTTCTGAAGGAAAGGATTATGTTATGAATGACGGAGATATAGTTCTGTTCAGATTTAATGTGTGATACGATATGAATAAAAAATATACGAGAGGGATAATTTGCACGCTTACGGGCGGGATATGCTGGGGGTTTTCCGGTGCGTGCGGACAGTTTTTGACAAGCGGCAGTATAACATCAGAGCAAATAACCGCTTTACGCATGATATTTGCAGGAATTATCCTGACAACCGTTAATATAATAAGCAGAAAAAAATCCGCATTTGATGTTTTTAAATCAAGAAAAGATGTAATTCAATTGTTTATCTTTTCACTGTTCGGGATTTTACTAAGCCAGCTTACATATATAAAAGCAATTTCATATTCGAATGCGGGAACGGCGACAATATTGCAGTATGTGGGTCCTGTTCTTATAATGATATATATGTGTATTAAAAACAGACAGTTTCCGGTTATGAAAGAATTAATATCAATTATTCTCGCTTTTTTCGGAGTGGTTGTAATTGCGACTCATTTTAATTTTTCGGAAATAAATTTGTCCGGCAAATGCTTGGTGTGGGGAATAGGCTCGGCTGTAGGCTTAGCACTTTACAGCCTTTTGCCTGTTGAGCTGATAGCAAAATTCGGCGCAATAAGCGTAACGGGATTTTCGATGATAATAGGCGGCATTGCAATCGGAATTTGTCCCGGAGTGCTTACGGCGGAAATTGATTTTGATGTGCAGACAATATTTGCGCTTTTGGGAATGATACTGGTCGGAACGGTTATTGCATATACTTTGTATCTGCAAGGAACAAGCGAAATAGGCGCTGTACGTGCTTCTATGCTTGCATGTGTTGAGCCGGTTTCGGCGACTTTATTTTCATACTTTTGGCTTAAATCGGAATTTACGCCGATAGACATTGTCGGTTTTGCAATGATACTTTCTACGGTTTTTATTCTAAGTGTCGGCAAAAAAAACGGAGGTTGAAAAGGATGCTTCTTGATTTAATTTATGGCGGAATAGGTACGGGAAAAACCGAAAGGTGTATAGAGCTTATTGAACGTACGCTGAAAAAAAATCCGGGTCATAATGCCGTTATTACAGTTCCGGATCAATATTCATATTTGACGGAAAAAAGAATGGTTGAACATTTTGGCGGAACGGGCTTGAACGGAGTGGAGGTTTTGACTTTTTCACAGATGTTCAAGCGATTCCTTGATAAAGCGGACAATTATCTTTCACCGTCGGGAAAACAAATGCTCCTTTTGCGCGCGGCTGTTGATTCGTGCAAAGAAGGAGTTTTTGCGCGTTCGGTGGAAAAAGAAGGCTTTGTATCAAAAATTGCGGAGCTTATTTCGGAAATGAAGCATTATCTTATAACTCCAAATGACTTAAAAGAGGCAGTGCCGCAGGGAGATGATATGCTGTCTGAAAAAACAGCTTCGGTATCCGATATATATATGGCATACGAAAAGCTTTTGCAAAATGATTTTTGTGACAGCGAAGATGATTTTTTAAGATTGGCGGAATACATAAAGACAAGCGGGAAGTTTGAAAAAACGCATATTTGGTTTGACGGATTTTCGGATTTTCTGCCGCAGCATTATGAAGTGATAAAATGCTTTTTGGAATATGCCGCATCGGTGCATGTTTCGGTTTGCCTGCCCGGTGAAGAGAGCGGAGAAATTTATAACACACCAAAAGAGACGGCGGAAAAATTAAAAAAGATATGCAATGATAAGGGTGCGCGCTTGTATGAGCAGTATTGCGGCGCGAAATGTCACACGATTGAATCGGCAGAGCTTTTGCATTTGATGAACAATTGGGAAAACAGAAAAAATGTTTATCCGAATAAAACAAAGGATATTTCGCTTTTTTGCGCGAGGGATTTGTATTCCGAAACCGAATATATTGCAAAGCAGATAATAAATGAAATAAAAAACGGAGCCGAATTTTCGGATATCGGAATTATGTGTGCGTCTCCGGAAAAATATGAGCATTTGATTGAGGCGATTTTCAGCGATTATAATATTCCGTATTTTATAGATTCGGATAAATCGGTCACCGAACATCCGATTGCACTTACTGTGTTGGGGATTTTTGAAATTGCGGAAGAAAATTGGAGCTATGAATCGGTTTTTAAATATCTGCGTACCGGTTTTTTATATCAAAAATCGGACAAAGAGATAATTCCGTATGACAGAGAAGCAATCGACAGATTGGAAAATTATGTGCTGCGCCGCGGTATAAGAGGAAAAAGCAGATGGTTTGAACAGTGGACGGAAAAATCCGGCGGCGTGTTCGACACTGTGCTCGGAACAAAAACAAATAATTCGGAAAACCTGGAAGAAATAAACAGCTTGCGCAAGGAAATATGCAGACCTTTTAAAAATCTTTATCGGAAAATCTCAGGTCAAAGAACGGTAAGGGAATTGACGGAGGCACTTTTTGAATTTTTGTGTGATATACATATGTACGACGGTATAAATTCAGAGGTGAATAAACTTAACAAAATGCAAATGCGCGATTCGGCGGAAAGAATGAAAGAAGTCTGGAATTTAATTATGGATGTTTTGGATCAGGCGGTTATCACCTCCGGGGAAGAAATGTGTTCAAGGCAAAATTTTGTAAGACTTATTCGGGAGGGACTTTCGAAAAGCTCCATGAAGATTATACCGCCGGGTCCGGATGTTATTTCAATCGGTTCGGCAGACAGGAATGCCGCAGCAAGACCGAAAATCGTATTTTTTATGGGTGCTGTGAACGGTACAATGCCCTCCGAGGTGAAAAATAAAAGTATTTTTACCGATAAGGACAGAAAGGCACTTGAAAGCTTCGGTTTGGAAACAGCGGGTACATCACAGAAAAAATCAGAAAAGGAAGCTTTTAAATTTTTCAGAGCGGTTACATCGGCAGGAAAAAAACTGTATTTCAGCTATCCAACCTCCGATTCCGACGGTGCGGCTCAGCAGCCTGCCGCATTTATAAAAAATTTGTACAAGCTGTTCCCGAAATTAAATATATCGGACGATTTGATTGAGTCAAAGCCGAGCGAAATTAATAATGAAAAAGAAGCATTCGGGTATATAATGCGTGCGGTATCGGATAAGAAAATGCAGAAAAATGCGCATTTGCTGGTACAAAGCTATAAAGACAGTGAATATTTAAAAGAAAAGCTGCCGCTTGTGAACTATGCGGCGGTGTACAAAAAAAAGCAGCCGCAGATACTGGCTGAAAGTGCAAAATTATTATATAATAATTATCATCGTTACAGTGTAAGCCGTCTTAACGATTATTCGGCATGCCCTTTTGCATACTATGTTAAGCACGGACTAAAGGCACAGGAGCAAGAGGTATGGAAAATTCAGAAATTTGACATAGGAAGTCTTTTGCACTGGGCTGTGTGCGAATATTGCCGGGAAGTCGGAGGACGTGCACAAAGCCTTGAAGATACAAAAAAACGCTGGCATGAACTGACCGATGATGAAAGCGCGGCGATTATAGACAAAATAATTGAAGAAATCACGGAACGCACAATGAAAGGATTAAAAAGGGACAGAGAAAAAATTGCTTATTTGCTTGAGCGAATGAGAAAAATACTTATTCGCTCGGTGGATATTGTAAGACTGAGCCTCGTGTGCGGAGATTACAGTGCCGTATGCTATGAAGAACAATTCAGGATAGACATAGACTGGATGGGCAAAACGGTAGGAATTAACGGAACAATGGACAGAGCGGACGCGTCGGAAAAGCCTGACGAGGGGACTATTTCGCTGCGCGTTATAGATTATAAATCGGGGAGCAAGAATTTTGATGTTGTATCAATATCAAACAGAAGTGATATGCAGTTGGTGGTATATGCAATTGCGGCTGTGGAATTATATAAAAAAGGAGCTCTCGGACGTGCATCAAAGGGACTTAAACCTTCGGTAAGAGGTATTTTGTACAATAAGCTCAGAAATGACACCGTTTCGTGTAAGGAAAGCGATGTCGGTAAAATTGACGATATTATAAGAAAACAAATGAAGCTTGACGGAGCGGTAATAGTGGATAAAGACAACGAAATTGCCGCAGCGGCAGAAATGGACAGAAGTATTGAAAACGGAGGAAGCAGTCGGTTTTTAAAGCTTGCCGTCAATTCAAAAGGGGATTCGCTGAATAAGAAAACATCAGGCTATATGACAACAGATAAGTTTGAAATTTTGACCGATTATGTCAAGAAAAGCATTGTAACCTTAGATGATGAGATTTTCTCGGGCAGGATTGATATAATGCCGAGCGGAAGCGGAAAAAAGAAAGCATGCAGCTACTGTAAATATAAGGAAATCTGCTTATATGATTCGGCATTGCACGGAACGAAAACGGGAATTTCGAAAGATGATGCTGCATGGGCATATATGGAAACGGAGGTGAATAAAGATGCCGCAGAGAAACTGGACGGATGAACAATATGACGCAATTTATACGAAATACACTAAGGATAACGAGCAATGCAATGTGTTGGTAAATGCGGCGGCGGGATCCGGAAAAACCGCTGTGCTGGTAGAGAGGATTATTCAAAGTATTATTCCGTCCGAAAACAACCCCAATCCGATTGATATTAACAAAATGCTTGTCGTGACTTTTACAAATGCGGCGGCGGCAGAAATGAAAGAAAGAATTTCCGATGCTTTGGAAGAAAAACTCGAAGAATCGGAGGACCGAAATGATTATTTGCAGGCAGAGGCATTAAAAAAACAAATTTCGCTTATATATGATGCGGATATTATGACGATAGACGCTTTTTGTATACAGGCAATACGTGAAAATTTTCAGCTTCTTGATATTGATCCAAGTTTTGGTATTGCCGATAATACACAGCTTGCGCTTCTTGCGGAAGAAGCAATGGAAGAAATATTTGATGAGGGGTACGAAAATTCAGAAGAGGATTTTTTGCTTTTGTGCGATGTATTTTCCGACGGACGCGATGACAGCACGGCAGCCGATATAATAGAGGAAGTGTATAATTTTACACGTGCGATGCCAAATCCGGATAAGTGGCTTTCGGAAAAAGCGGACATGTATCTTGAAAAGGAAAATAATCCGTGGCTTGAAGAGTGTATGAAAAAGAAAAATATGCTTTGCCGAAAAGCATATAATGAATTGAAATGCGCCATGGAATATATTGCGGGATATTCTCTCGGTGATTTTGATAACATAGATGAAGTAATAAAAAATAACCCGCCCGAAACCGAAAATGAAATCCAATATAACTGGGGAAAAAACTATGCGCTGCTGTGCTATGAATATAATGCAGCAAAAAGGCTGTTATCGTCGGATTGGGATGAGAGTGCTGCAATTTTGCAGTCGATTGTTTTTGAACGCTGGCCCGGGGCTAAAGATAAAGAAAGAGAAGTTACCGATACGGAAATAAGAAATTATGTAAAAAAATTCCGGGATAATTCAAAGGAGCTTTTAAAAAAAGCTGCCGACATTACCTGTGCTCCGAAAGAAGAGATTTTAAAACGGCTGAGTGAAAATGTTTATCCGGTTGCAAAAGCAATATCCACCGTTACGAAAAAATTTGAAATTCGCTTTAAAGAAAAAAAGGATAAAAAGAATTTAATTGACTTTTCCGATGCGGAACATTTGTGCCTTGAACTTTTTACGGAAAATAAAGATGTCCGTGAAATGTTTAAAAATAAATATGATGAAATACTTATGGATGAATATCAGGATTCCAACGCATTGCAGGAAGAAATATTTACCTGCATATCAAGAGGAAATAATATGTTTATGGTTGGGGACATGAAACAGAGCATATACCGTTTCAGAAGAAGTGACCCTATGATTTTTAAAAGCAAGTGCGATACTTTCAAAATCGGCGAAGATGAAAGAAACAGAAAAATTATTCTTTCACGAAATTTTCGAAGCAGAGAAGAGGTTTTGCATTGCGTTAATGTTGTATTTGAAAGAATTATGTCCGAGGCGGTTGGAGATATAGAATATAATGAAGAGCAGCGGCTTAATAACGGAAATACAACTTATGTTGATGCGAACGGAGAAAAATGCGGAGGGTATCTTGCCGAATGCTGCGTGCTTGAGTCGCAGTCGGAGGACGGCGAGGATGATATTAATATTCTTGATAAAGCGGAGCTTGAAGCGGCTTTTATTGCCCATAAAATAAGAGAATTAAAAGAAAAAGGATATATGATTCGCGAAAAGGACAGCTACAGGAAGATACAAAACAGAGACATAACCATTATTATGTCATCATATAAAAATGTTTCCGATATTTATATCGCGGCTTTAAATAAGCAAGGAATAGACTGTTTTGCCGAAAGCGGGGGATATTTTGACCGCAATGAAGTAAAGCTTGTTTTGTCGCTTATAAAAATTATTCAAAATCCCTATAGGGATATTCCGCTTTTGGGGGTTATGCGTTCACCGATAGGCGGATTTGCGGATGATGAGTTGGTACAGATAAGAAGTAACGGCGGCGGAATGATTTATGAAGCTGTTTGCGATTATGCCAAAACGGAATACGGAGAAAAATGCCGCAGATTTATTGAAAAGCTCAATAGATGGAGAGACTGTTCGAAATATATGACATGCGACCGTCTTTTGTGGGTTTTATATGAAGAAACGGGAATTTATGCCTTTGCGGGTGCGCTGCACGGAGGTGACGAAGCAAGAGCAAACCTGCGTCTCCTTTTCGAAAGAGCAAAAGAGTATGAAAGCAGCGGATATAAAGGACTTTTCCATTTTATAAAATATATTGAGCGGCTTGAAAAAAAGAACGAAGATTTGTCGGGTGCGAAGCTTGTCGGAGAGGGACATGATGTTGTAAGAATAATGACAATCCATAAAAGTAAAGGATTGGAATTTCCGGTTGTATTTTTAGCCGGTTGCGGGAAAAAGTTTAATCTGAAAGACAAAAAAATCCCTATGCACAAAGATTGGGGGATAGGTCTTGACGATATTAATACCGATGAAAATTATAAAATGTCAACGCCGGCAAAGGAGGTTGTTAAGGCGGCAAATGTTGCGGAAAGCATATCCGAAGAGGAACGAAAGCTTTATGTTGCAATGACAAGAGCAAAAGAAAAACTGATAGTTACGGGAGTTGTCAATACAAAAAGCAAAAACATATCGGAATATGAACAGGACTGGGATAGTGTACTTCCGACAAGAGAAAGTGTAATGGAGGCGGAAATGGTATGTTCTGCCGATTGTTATTTGGATTGGATAGCTCCGGTTGCGAGATTTGACGAGGGATGGATATATAACTTTGTTCCGTACAGTATGTATCTTGACGAATATAATGACACCGAGGAAGAGAAAGTTATATATGATGAGCAAATTAAAATTTCCGATTTTAAATACGGTAAAAAAGATTTGGTTTCCGTTCCGAGCAAAATATCGGTTACCGCAATTAAATCCGGGAAGTTTGCCGAAACAAATGTTGATATTTTGACCTCGCCGCGTTTCATTAATTCGGAAAAAAGCGGAATTGACAGGGGAAACGCCTTGCATAAAGTAATGCAAAAATTTGTGCCGGCGACGGATATGGATTTGAAATATGTATCGGCTCAAATCGAGAAAATGAAAGAAAAAGGGTTAATATCGGAAGATGAAGCGGTTTTGGTTAAGAATGAAAAAATTCTTGATTTTTATAATTCCGAATTGGGCATGCGTGTTATTAAGAGCGGAACTGCCGTAAGAGAAGCACCGTTTGAAACCGATGTACCGCTTTCTGTATTTGAAGGTTGTGAAGACAGCAGCGAAAAAATTCTGCTTCAAGGTATAATAGATTGTTATTTTACAGAAAACGATAAGGTTATACTGATAGATTATAAATCGGATTTTTATAATTCTGTTTCGGAAATTAAAGAAAAATATGCAAAGCAATTGGAGTGGTATGCGTATGCAATTGAAAAAATAACCGGCAGACAGGTGGCAGAAAAATACATTTATACGTTCTCAAAAAATGAAACGGTTTTGTGCTGAATAACATATTTTTATAAAATTTATCGTTTTTTGTTGCTTTTGTGATAAATTAATAGTATAATATAAATATTCGATTAATTAAATAAGAGGGGGTTCAAATGTGGATAACGAAAGATATGAGTCGGCAGCATCGAGGGAAAGGCATCATTCGCACCATCATCACAGGCATCATTCACATTCGGGACGTGAATATCAAAATAAGCATGAAAATGACAGAAAACAGGGCAATATGGCTGTCGAAGTGGCAAAAGAAAGAAAAAAGACAATTTGGAAAAGGTCTGCGTTCCTTTCAATTATTTTTGCAGGGATAATATTGCTGATAGTTATGATTTTTACAATAGATGAAAATACTTCTTTAAGCAATATAAGGATTTTTAACAGAAGTGAAAGCTATGAACAGCTAACTGATGAAATCGATAATTTGAAAAAGGAAAATATGCAGCTTGAATACGAATTGGAAAAATATAAGAAAAAATATGGGGAATTGGAAGAAAAAACAGAATAAATTGTAAAAAAATTTAAAAAAGTAATTGACATTATAAAGATTATATGATATAATTTTTAAGTTAAATATTGTAATTAGTATTTAACTGACATTATACACACGAACGGTAATACTCAATGTTGCGAAAGTTTGTGGGTTTTAAGCCGTGCGTGGAAGCAAAAAACAAGGAGGAAATAAAAAATGTCAAACGTAATTTCAATGAAACAGCTTTTGGAAGCAGGTGTTCATTTCGGACACCAGACCAGAAGATGGAATCCTAAAATGGCGGAGTACATCTTCACAGAAAGAAACGGTATCTACATTATCGATTTGCAGAAAACCGTTAAGAAAGTAGAAGAAGCTTACTACTTTATCAGAGACCTTGCTATGGCAGGCGAAGACGTTCTTTTTGTAGGAACAAAAAAGCAGGCGCAGGATTCAATTAAAGAAGAAGCTGAAAGAGTCGGAATGTATTATGTAAATGCAAGATGGCTCGGCGGTATGATGACAAACTTCAAAACAATTCAAAAGAGAATTGAGCGTCTTGCTCAAATCAACAAAATGGAAGAGGAAGGCACATTCGAACTTTTGCCCAAAAAAGAAGTTACAAAGCTTAAAGCCGAAAGAGATAAGCTGGAAAAATATCTCGGCGGTATAAAAGATATGAAAAAGCTTCCGGGTGCTTTGTTCGTAGTTGACCCGAGAAAAGAAAAGATTGCTATTGCAGAAGCTAAAAAATTAGGTATCCCCGTAGTTGCTATTGTTGATACAAACTGCGATCCGGATGAGGTTGATTATGTAATCCCCGGTAACGATGACGCTATCAGAGCGGTTAAGCTTATTGCTTCAACAATTTCAAACGCTATTATAGAAGGAAGACAAGGCGAAGACGCTTTGGCTGAAACAGAAGAAGCAGAAGACGCTGCTGAAGAAGCAACAGAGGAATAATAAAATAAAAAAACAGTCTCGGTCCTTGGGCTAACACGCCGCAGACTGCCGGCTGTTTTTTTAAAATAAATGCAGAAATTGTAATGTACAATACTAATTAAATAGATATACGGGAGGAAATAATAATGGCATTTACAGCTAAAGATGTAAAAGAATTGAGAGAAATGACAGGCTGCGGAATGATGGATTGCAAAAAAGCATTGACGGAAACCGACGGCGATATGGATAAAGCGGTTGAATTTTTGAGAGAAAAGGGCTTGGCAACCGCAGCTAAAAAAGCAGGAAGAATAGCTTCTGAGGGTATAGTTAAAGCTTATATCACCGATGACAAAAAAGTAGGTGTACTTGTTGAAGTAAACTCGGAAACAGACTTTGTTGCAAAAAATGCGGAATTTCAGACTTTTGTCGGAACAATTGCACAGATTGTTGCAGAGAAAAATCCTGCTGACGTAGACGCGCTTAAGGAACTTCCTTACGCTGACGGCGAAACCGTTGGTGAAAAACTTACTGCTCTTATTGCAAAAATCGGTGAAAATATGAATATCAGAAGATTTGCAAGAATTGAAGGAAATGTATGCTCATATACTCACGGCGAAGGCAGAATAGGTGTTTTGGTTGAGGCTGAGGGCAGCCTTGAAAATGCTGATGCTTACGAAGCTGCAAGAGATGCTGCAATGCAGATTGCCGCTATAAATCCTCTTTATCTTTCAAAGGATGTAGTTCCCGCTGAAGATGTTGAAAAAGAAAAACATATCATAATTGCACAGATTAAAGAAGATCCGAAGAACGCTAAGAAACCGGATAACATTATTGAGAAGATGGTCGGCGGTAAGATTAATAAGTTCTATGAACAGAATTGCTTGCTCCAACAGGAATTTGTTAAAAACGGTGACTTTAAAGTTGAAGAATATCTTGCATCTAAGGGTGTTAAGCTCGTAGGCTATGTAAGATTTGAAAAAGGCGAAGGTCTTGCTAAAAAAGAAGAAAACTTTGCTGACGAAGTTGCAAGCATGATTAAATAAGAAGAAACCAAATAAAAAAACAGGAATTCGTTTTGAAACGAGTTTCTGTTTTTTTTAATCTTTTGTTGTCACTAAAAAAAGAACGGCGATGTGTATAACATCGCCGTAGTAGTTATTTTCTGGATTCTTCAAATTTTTTGAGATGATTTTTAATTCTTGCAACAGGGCTCAGAAGCTGGCTTATAGACTCATCATGATTTATGGTATTTATAAGAAGAGATATATATTTTGACATATCAACTTCGCAGTACCATTCACGCGTTGCAAGTCCGGGGAGGCGATATATCAGATTTGTTGTGAAAATCTTGTTAATATATCCGCTTTTGTAAGCCTCATCAAATTTATCCAAACCATTGCAGAAAAGCCCAAATGCAGTGAATACAAATATTCTTTTTGCACCTTGTTCTTTTAGTTTTTTTGCAATGTCCAATACGGATTCGCCGCTGGAAATCATATCGTCAACGATTATAATGTCTTTGCCGCTTACATCACGACCGAGGTAGACATGTGCTTCAATCGGATTTTTACCGTTAACAACAACAGAGTAATTTCTGCGTTTGTAGAACATACCGAGATCTATTTCCAATACAGAAGAATAGTACATACATCTGTGCATGCCGCCTTCGTCCGGAGAGATGATAATCGTATCTTCTTTATCAAATGAAATATCCGGTACTTCGCGGGTTAATGCCTTAATCATCTGATATGTTGTCTGTACATCGTCGAAACTGTTTAAAGGAATGGCATTTTGTACACGAGCATCATGTGCATCGAAAGTAATAATATTTGTTACACCCATTGATATAAGCTCCTGCAAAGCTGAAGCGCAGTCAAGAGATTCTCTTGCCGTTCTGCGATGCTGTCTTCCGCAATAAAGCATAGGCATAACAACGGTTATTCTTCTCGGTTTACCGCCCATTGCAGCAATAATACGTTTTAAATCCTGATAGTGGTCATCGGGACTCATTCGATTGTCGGTACCGTACATTTTGTATGTAACACCGTGATTGAACATATCGCAGATGATGTATACATCATGACCTCTGACGGTTTCTTCTATAACACATTTTCCTTCGCCTGTTCCGAAACGAGGACAATTAATATGTGTTACATATGTTTCCTGGTCTTCATATTCCTTTCTGAACTGTTTCAAATAGTAGTCGATTCTGCTTGTAAATTCTTCGCAGCCCTTCATGCTGATTACACTCAGCTTTCCGACGATTGGTGAATTATCCATTGTTTTCCTCCTTGAATTTTATATGTTGGCTAATTGTAAAAAGTAAATGTTACAATTAACAACTGCAAGTGATACATATTATTTATACCATATTTTGAGTTTTTTTTCAAGTAAATATATCATAATAATTTATATTCTTACAAATTTACTAAATATGAGCCGAAATAAAGGGATTTTTTGACGGTACAAAGGTGTTAATGGCAATCTTTATGCGTCTTCTATATTCCCGCTTCCCATTTTCCTTTCCCATTTGCCGGGAAGTAAAATAACTTTATTTTCCGCGAGTGATTTTTTTACATCGATTATGCGCTGATTTGCCGACCCTCTGAAAAGCAGAGACGCGTCTTTCAGCTTTTCGATATATTTTCCGTCGACGATAACGTCAAGCAAGGAAAGGATTTTTTTTACCGTGTCGGGATTGCCGACCTTTCCGGCGGCTAAATCGGTATCAAAGCCGAACCCGGTATAGCACCATATATCTTTATCGGGAAACTTATCACTTACAACGGATAAAAGCTTTAAAATATCTTCTTGATTTTCCGGTTCAAAAGGCTCTCCGCCCAAAAGCGAAAGCCCGCGTACATAGTCATTGTCAAGTGCTTCGGTTATTTCCGAAATTGTTTCTTCGGTGAATTTTTTTCCGTAATTAAAATCCCATGCTTCGCTGTTAAAGCAGTTTTTGCATTTGTGTCGGCAGCCGCTTACAAACAGAGATACTCTTACGCCGACACCGTTTGCAATATCATTCTTTTTTATTACCGCGTAGTTTATAACAAACACCTTCTTTACCGTAAGCTATATTTCATTATAAAACCGCTGTATACTCTGGGTTAACAGCGGTTTTATTCTTTTTCCGGGTTTACACTCACTATTCTTTAAAGATGTAAAACTCTCTCTTTAATTTCCTGAGTTCTGCCTTGATTCCAGAATTGCGTGCCGATATAGCCGCAGGTACGGCGGGCAACATTGAGCTTGCTTTGGTCGGTATTGTGGCAATTAGGACATTCCCAAATGAGTTTTCCGTCTTCATCTTCTTTGATTTCTATTTCGCCGTCATAGCCGCAGATTTGACAATAGTCGCTTTTCGTATTAAGCTCGGCGTACATTATATGGTCATATATAAATTTCATAACCGATAAAACAGCGTCAATGTTATTTTGCATATTCGGAACTTCAACATATGAAATAGCTCCGCCGGGGGAGAGTGCCTGAAATTTTGACTCAAGGGCAAGCTTATCAAATGCGTCAATATTTTCCGTAACATGTACGTGATAGCTGTTTGTGATATAATTCTTGTCGGTTACACCTTTTATTACGCCAAATCGTTTTTGCAGACACTTTGCAAATTTGTAGGTTGTGCTTTCCAGAGGAGTACCGTAAAGAGAATAATCAATATTTTCTTCAGCTTTCCATTTAGCGGTGTACTCGTTCAGCTTTTTCATTATTTCGAGTCCAAGTGCCTCTCCGTCCGGCTCGGTAAGTTTTTTGCCTATAAGGCTATATACACATTCCCAAAGTCCGGCATATCCGAGAGACAGCGTAGAATATCCGCCGTGAAGATATTTATCAATCTTTTCACCTTTTTTCAATCTCAAAAGAGCACCGTGCTGCCATAAAATCGGGGCAACATCGGATATTGTACCGGTAAGTCTTTCGTGTCTGGCTTGTAGGGCTCGGTGACAGATGTCCATTCTTTCGTCAAATATTTCCCAAAATTTATCTAAATCTTTCTGTGCCGATAAACCGATGTCAACAAGATTTACCGTAACAACACCCTGATTAAAACGACCGTAGTACTTTGGATTTCCGTTTTCGTCTACGTAAGGAGTTAAGAAGCTGCGGCAGCCCATGCAAGTATAGCAGTTTCCGTTCCCGTTTTTGTCGATTTTGTTTTGCAGCATGATTTTTTCGGAAATATAATCCGGAACCATTCTTTTTGCCGTACATTTTGCAGCAAGTACGGTGAGGTAATAATATGGGTCGTCCTCGTGAATATTATCCTCTTCCAAAACGTATATAAGCTTAGGAAATGCCGGAGTAATCCATACTCCGTTTTCATTTTTGACACCTCTGTAGCGCTGTTTAAGTGTTTCCTCGATTATCAGTGCAAGGTCTTTTTTCTCCTGTTCGCTTTTTGCCTCGTTAAGATACATGAAAACGGTTACAAAAGGTGCTTGTCCGTTGGTAGTCATAAGGGTTACAACCTGATATTGAATCATTTGAACGCCGTTCTTAACTTCTTCGCGAAGTCTTTTTTCGGTTATTTCACTTATTTTGTCTTCATCTATCTCATTGCCGATAAGCTTAAATTCATTTTCAACTTGAGTGCGTATTTTTTTTCTGCTCACATCCACAAACGGAGCAAGGTGGGTGAGACTGATGCTTTGTCCGCCGTATTGACAGGACGCAACCTGCGCTATAATCTGCGTTGAAATATTGCAGGCGGTGGAAAAACTGTGGGGTTTTTCTATAAGAGTACCGCTTATAACAGTCCCGTTTTGAAGCATGTCTTCAAGATTTACAAGGTCGCAGTTGTGCATATGCTGTGCGAAATAATCGGCATCGTGAAAATGTATCAGTCCCTGTTCGTGAGCGGATACAATATCCGATGGAAGAAGAACTCGCTTCGTAATATCTTTGCTGACTTCTCCTGCCATATAATCTCTCTGAACACTGTTCACGGTAGGATTTTTGTTGGAGTTTTCCTGTTTTACTTCTTCGTTGTTCAGTTCAATCAGGCTAAAAATCTGTTCGTCGGTAGTATTCGATTTTCTTGCAAGAGCTCGGTTATATCTGTATGTGATATATCTTCGCGCAACGTCGAATGCACGTTGATTCATAATCTGGTCTTCCACCATATCTTGTATTTCTTCCACGCTTAAAGAACGGTTGATGTTTAGAGCAGCACTTTCCACATCTTCCGCAATTCTTTTAATTTGTACCGGGGTCATTCTCGCACTCGGTACAACACTGTCATTTGCTCTTGAAACGGCAATTTCTATTTTGCGAGGGTCGAAAGAGACCTCAGTGCCATTCCTTTTTATAACTTTCATTTTCCGTTCATCTTCTTTCTTTATAAATGATATATGTCTGTTATAACTACAGTGCAGACGTCATCCGCCTTTTGAGCGATGATTTCCATTTCAAAATTTCGGTGAGAGTTTTAATTTCATGTCGAAATTTTATCATCCTGCACAGGTTGCAATTTTGTAGTAAGCTCCGCTTTATCTGCGACCAAAGCGGGGCATTGCCCTGATTTAAAAATATGTATATTTATGCTGTTGGTTTTATTGCAGATAATTGACTGTAATTTGGCAGCTATGTTAATTATATCAATATATTGTGGTTTTGTCAACTATAATTCACAATATATTGAATTTGTAATCTTTTTGTAATATTAAAAAAAGAAAGAAAAATGTCGAATTACGGCGTTGTATCGGTGTTTTCGGCGTCTTTGTACACATCGAGATTTTGCATAATTTCCTTTCTTGCTTTGGCACTGTATTGGGCATAGTATCTGTGAGTGACTTCAATATTTTTATGCCCCATAAGTTCGGCAACCATTTTTATATCAATTCCGTCCTCCAAAAGACGGCAGGCGAATGTGCGCCGCAATGCGTGAGGCCTTGTTTTGTCCGGGTGGGTTATTCCTGCGGCAAAACAATAGTTTTTCAACATCTTTTCTATTCCCGCAATCCCGAGACGTTTTCCGCTCCTGTTTAAAAAAAGCGGACCGGTTGTTCGTGTGAATTTTATATCGTCTTTGCCTTCGGTGGAAAAAGCCGCTTCAAGCTCTTCCGGCTCTTTGCCTGCAAGATAGGCAAGAATGGTATTTTCTACTTGAATGGGCATAAATATTTCCTGTTGGTCTCCGCCTTTCCTGCGGACAACAAACGAAGAGGTTTGAAAATCGACATCCTCAACATTCAGATTTGCCAGCTCGCTGACACGTACGCCAGTTCCGAGGTATGCGGTGAATATAGCGATATCGCGCGAACGGCGGCGGGAATATTCGGAATAATTCCTGCCGGTAAGATAATTTTGACCGTTATATATTACATCAATGAGATTAATTGTTTCTTTTGTTGTCAGTGGTTTTTTTATTTGCTGATGAAGCTTCATAAAATCTATTTTATCGGTTATATTCTGCGAAAGCTCATCTGTTTTGTACAAATAAATAAAAAGTCCTCTTACTGCCGAAAGCTTTCTGTTTATTCCAAAGGCTGAATTGGAACAGAGTCGTGATATAGGCTTGCCGGTTACACTTATTGAATGAACAGTGTATTCTTTTAAGTAGCTTTTAAAATGAATTAAGTCGGACACGCGGACATTTTCCAAATCTGAAATTTGTATATCTTCCGCAGAGTCGGCAAATCCGTTTTCACACAAATAATTAAAAAAAACACGAATATCCAGGCAATATCCGATTTGAGTATTAATACTTTCGCCGTTGTAATATTCGAGAATATAGGAAGCGACAAAATCCGGAAGTCCCTTAAGATAGCTTCTCAAATGTTTATTTTTAGACATAGAATCCATAATTATATCATCCTTAACAAGTTTTAAATCGGAGCAGCACTCCTCCTTAGAGGCGGGGACATCTGCACTATGGTTATAGAATAATTATATATTAAAAAAATCCCGAAGTCAAGTTTAAAACTTCGGGATTTTAAAATTATTTAACGATAAACCTACCGTCTCCGAAATCGACATTTATATTATCGCCGTTTTTGATATTTCCGCTGATGATTTCTTCCGAAAGCATATCTTCAAGCTTGCTTTGAATTGCACGTCTTAAAGGTCTTGCACCGTATACCGGGTCGAAACCTTCTTTTGCGATTTCTGCTATGGCAGAGTCGGTGAACCCGGCGGTTATATCGTTCGCCGCAAGACGTTTTTTAAGCTGATTGAGCATAAGTGCGGCAATTTGCTTGATGTTTTCTTCGTTCAAACGATGGAAAACAATAATATCATCAATTCTGTTCAAAAACTCCGGTTTGAAAGCATGTTTTACTTCTTCCATAACCTTTGATTTGATTTTCTCATACTCGTTTTTCTCGGCTGTTTCTTCCTCTGCTTTTGTAAAACCGAGTTTTGAAGCGGTGTTCAAAATCTCTTTGGCACCGAGGTTTGAAGTCATTATAATAATTGTGTTTCGGAAGTCAACACGTCTGCCTTGAGCATCGGTAAGAATACCGTCTTCAAGTATCTGAAGCATGATATTGAATACATCGGGATGAGCTTTTTCGATTTCATCAAAAAGCAATACCGAATAGGGATGCTTTCTGATTTTTTCGGTAAGCTGACCGCCTTCATCATAACCTACATATCCAGGAGGTGAGCCGATAAATTTCGAAACGGCATGCTTCTCCATGTATTCGGACATATCAATACGAATCATTGCTTCTTCCGAGCCGAACATGCTCTCGGCAAGAGCCTTTGAAAGCTCGGTTTTACCGACACCCGTAGGTCCTAAAAAGAGGAATGAGCCTATCGGACGTTTAGGGTCTTTAAGCCCGGCTCTGCCACGTCTGATTGCTTTAGCAACTGCGCTTACGGCTTCTTCCTGACCGATTACTCTTGCGTGGAGCAATTGTTCGAGATTTTTGAGTTTTTCGCTTTCTTCTTCCGCCAACTTTTTAACCGGAATATTTGTCCAACTTGAAATGATGTCGGCAATATCTTCCGCGGTTACAACCAAATCTTTTGTATTGGTGGTTTTTTCTTTCCATTGCTCCGATTCGGCTTTGACCTTTTCGCTTAAAGATTTTTCTTTATCACGCAATTCGGCAGCTTTTTCAAAATCCTGTGCCGTGATTGCTTCCTGCTTACTTTTTTCAATTGACTTTAATTGGTCTTCGAGAGCTTTAAGGTCTTTCGGAGCAGTAAGGGAAGAGAGTTTCTTCTTTGAAGATGCTTCATCGATTAGGTCAATTGCTTTATCGGGCAGGAAACGGTCGGTAATATACCGTGCTGACAGTTTAGCTGCGGCTTCAAGAGCTTCATCCGAAATTTTTACGTTATGGTGAGCTTCGTATCTGTCGCGCAAACCTTTCAAAATCTGTTCGGTTTCCTCTACTGTCGGCTCTCCAACGGTAACAGGCTGAAAACGTCTTTCGAGTGCTGCGTCTTTTTCGATATACTTTCTGTACTCGGTTATGGTTGTAGCACCTATGAGCTGCAATTCACCTCTTGCAAGAGAAGGTTTAAGAATGTTTGACGCATCAATTGCACCCTCTGCACTTCCTGCGCCGACAATTGTGTGAATTTCATCTATGAATAATACAACGTTGCCGGCATTTGTAACTTCTTCAACCGCTTTTTTCAGTCTTTCCTCAAATTCGCCGCGGTATTTAGCACCGGCAACCATAGAGGAAAGGTCAACGGTAACAAGTCTTTTGTCTTTTAACAGCTCAGGTACATCTCCGGAGGCAATTCTTTGTGCAAGTCCCTCGACAACAGCGGTTTTACCTACACCCGGCTCACCGATAAGGCAAGGATTGTTTTTTGTACGTCTTGACAAAATCTGAATAACTCGGTCAATTTCACTGCTTCTGCCGATAACCGGGTCGAATTTATTTTCTTTTGCCATGGCGGTAAGGTCTCTGCCGAATTTATCCAAGGTTGGAGTTTGGGTGTTTTTCGAGGGTTTATGACCCGAAACGGGGGAGGAAGCCTCTCCGTCAATTGCCCGGACGGTGCTGCGGTAAAAATCATTCAGATTAATGCCGAAAGATGTTAAAAGCTGTGCTCCTACACCGTCACCGTCACGGATTATAGCCATAAGCATATGCTCTGTACCGATATACCCATGATTCATTTTCTGTGCTTCCATTGCACTTATTTCAAGAATTTTTTTACTTCTCGGAGTAAGTGAAAGTTCTGTTTGCATGCTGAGCGGCATACCTGCCGGAATACTTTCGGTAAGCTTTTCGCGGAGTTCTTCTTCGGTTATTCCGTTTTCGGCAAGAACTTTTGCCGCGACACCGCTACCTTCACGTGCAAGTCCCAAAAGGATGTGCTCGCTTCCTATATATCCGTGACCGAGTTCGCATGCGATGTTGTGAGCGTGACTTAATGCCATACGCGCTTTTTCTGTAAAATTCGAAAATAACATAAATATCAGTCCTTTCATAGTTATAATGTGTGTTTTATTATTCTGTAAATGCCGAACGTATAAGTTCAGCTCGTTTTATATCTCTTTCCTGAGCTTCCATATTTTTTCCGTCGGCTATAAGTGCCGGTTCGGTTTTTATCATCAGCTCCGTCAACGGAATGCTGCTTTCTTTATCGATTATATTGAGAGCCTTTCCGAGGATAATGTTGGATATAAGCGCTTTTGCGTCCTTGGAGGATATTTCTCTTGCATATTTCAAAATTCCGTATGAACGCCATACTTTATCCTCTAACGCTGTTTTTTGCTGCTTTATCAGATTGCTGCGCGCTTCTTTTTCGTGAGCTTCGATTTGCGTTGCGATATTCTCGATTTTTTTAATAAGCTCTTCCTCGGTATACCCCATGGTAATCTGATTGGAAATTTGATACAAATTACCAAGAGCCTCGGAGCCTTCTCCGTAAATTCCGCGCACTGCAATGCCGAGACTGCTTGCGGATGAAATTATTCCGTTAATTTCTCCGGTTAATGTCAGAGCGGGGAGGTGCATCATAACCGAAGCACGAAGCCCGGTACCGAGATTTGTCGGGCATGCAGTCAAATAACCGAGTTTTTCGTCAAATGCGTATTCGGCATTTTCCGCAATCAAATCATCTATTTTGTTTGCTGTGTCCCAAGCTTCTTTAAGCTTAAATCCGGAGAGAATAACCTGCATTCTTAAGTGATCCTCTTCATTAATCATTATGCTCATGGTCTGGTCCTTGTTAATCATGACGGCACCGTATTTGCTGTCTGCCAAATCGGGACTTATAAAATGCTGCTCAGTAAGAGCTTTCTTTGTAATTGCGTTTGTTTTCGCCAATTCATAATATTCAAAATCATTCGAAAGAGCCGAATTGCTTTTAAATATGGAATTTTTTATCGTTTCGGAAACATTTTTTGCATCTTCGGACGACATTCTGCTCGGAAATACATACTTTTTCAAGTTTCTTGCAATTCTGATACGAGTGCTGACCATTATATCGTTGTCATTTTTTTCTTTATACCAAATCATTGATTGTCACCTCCGAGTTCTTTAAGCTCTTTATGGAGCTTGGCTGCTTTTTCGTAATCTTCGTTTGAAACAGCTTCGGCAATTTTTTTCTTTAACTCTTCGTATCTTTTCTTTATTTTCAGCTCCTTTGCACATCCCTCCGGTATTTTACCGGTATGAACGGTTGCTCTGTGTATCTGGCGTACCATATCTTCTATCGGAGTACGGAAAGCTTGGTAGCATTCGCTACATCCGACACGCCCTGTCTTTTGCAGCTCCGAATAAGACATGCCGCATTTCGGACATGTTTTTTCTTCGTAATATACAGGGAATAAATCAAAAAAATCGGAAAATAAATCAAACATTTTAAACATCCTTTCATTCATATTATTTAAATAGTAAAATGTATATTTTACTGTTAGTATACTCTGTTCTTGTATTTACTTAACTGCCGATAAAATCATATTCTTTAACATTCTTGCCCGGATTTCATTTTTGTAAACCCCGCAGGAAGAAAGAATTTTATCGGTAATTCCGGAAAGTATGATATTTGCATCATGCTCCGTAAGCTTGTTCTTCTTATATAGATAGCTTATAAGTGAATGAGCGTCGGAATAGTCAACGTCATTACCGATAAGTGAAATAATATGATCGACCGTTTCGTCTGCGGCAACTCTTTTGATTTTTAAAAAACCGCCGCCGCCCCTTTTTGATTCGACTATATATCCTCGTTCGGGGGAGAAGCGTGTCGCTATCACATAATTGATTTGTGAGGGTACACAGTTAAAAATTGAGGCAAGTTCATTTCTGCCGATTTCCACCCAGCTGTCATCTTCCTCTTTTAAAAGCTCTGTAATGAAGCTTTCTATTTTATCGCTTAATCTCAATATAATCACCTTCTGATATTTGACTTTGACTTTCTTTGACCTTTCAAAATGAATTATAACACCGCGGCATGGTTTTGTCAATGTATTTTTATATGATATTTTATGAATTTTTTGTAAACGGTAAAAAACCTTTTTTAAAAAACTTTTTTATAAATATTGTAAATTATATTGCAAAAAAAGGTAGTTATGTGATATAATATATAATGAAGTTTTTTTTGGAAGTGAAGAATTTGAATATAAATATAAAAGGTGTAAACATTGCGTGTACAAAAGAGGGCAGCGGCGAAGCGGTAGTATTGCTTCACGGCTGGGGGTCAAACAGAAAGCTGTTTGACCGTATCTCTGCAAAGGTTTCGGAAAAATATACGGTAATAGCTCCCGATTTACCGGGATTTGGGGACAGCGAAGAGCCGAAAGAGCCGTGGGATGTCGGTGCATATGCGGATTTTGTGATTGAGCTTTTAGAATATTTCAAAATAAAAAAAGCCGTATTTCTGGGACATTCGTTCGGGGGCAGAATTATTTTCAAGCTTTTCGAAAAAGAAAGCTTACCCTTTGAAATCGAAAAAATAATTTTAGTAGATGCTGCGGGCGTTAAGCCCCAAAAAACAACCGAACAGAAAATAAAACAAAGAATATACAAAATGACAAGAACTATATATTCATCAAAAATTGTATCTGCTTTGTTTCCCGATGCGCTCGAAAATTTGCGCAAAAGGAACGGCTCCGCAGACTATAATGCAGCATCTCCGATAATGCGCAGGTGCTTGGTTTTGGCAGTAAACGAAGATTTAACACATGTTTTCCCGAAAATAAATGTACCGGCATTGCTTATTTGGGGTGACAAGGATGATGCGACACCGCTTTCGGATGCAAAACTTATGGAAAAAACAATTCCGGACGCGGGCTTGGTAATATTTGAAGGCGCGGGACATTATTCTTTTTTGGAACAGCCGGGAAAATGTATACGTGTAATATGCTCATTTTTAAATATTGAAATATAGCCGAGAGAACTGCTCCTTTCAAGCAAAGAGGGGAGCGTTGCTAAAATTAAAAAAGGATGGTATGATATGGTAACGGAAATAATAACTATTATGTGTTTTGCAGCGGCATATGTTCTGTCTCTTGTGAAATTTATGCACTTTTTTCAGCTTAATTCATATGCGCCGGCAACGCAAATTCGCTGGATGGGTAAAAACCGCGGGAAATGGATGGTTAATGTAATCATTTCATGTATTGCGATAATCGGAATTTTGTTTTCGCAGCTTTGGATTGCTGCGGCTGCATTTTTGTGGGGAGCATATCTTCAAAGACCGCAAAAAGCAAAAAAGCCGCTTGTGTATACAAAGCGTGTTCAAAGGATGCTGATTGCGGAAGCTGTTATTACAGCTGCGGTGATTGCATTAACAGCGGTGTTTGCAGATTTGAAAATACTGAATATAGTATTTGCATTTTTGTATTTTGCGTCTCCGCTCTTGGCAATTGCGGCTAATTTTATTAATAAACCGGTAGAAAAATCGGTAAATAACCATTTTATAAACGAAGCTAAAAAGATATTAAAGCAGTGTCCGGACATGACGGTTATAGGAATTACGGGAAGTTACGGAAAAACGAGCGTAAAATATTATTTGAATACCTTACTCAGAGCAAAATATAATGTGCTGATGACACCGGAGAGCTACAATACTCCGATGGGGGTTGTAATGACTGTTCGGCAAAACCTAAAGGCAACACATGAGATTTTTATTTGTGAAATGGGCGCAAAAAAAGTAGGAGAAATAAAAGAGATATGTGATATTGTGCACCCGAAGCACGGCATAATCACATCAATAGGCCCTCAGCATTTGGAAACTTTTAAAAGCCTGGATAATGTTAAATCAACAAAATTTGAACTTGCGGACGCATTGCCGAAAGACGGTATTTTATTCTTAAACGGTGATGACGAAAATATTATGTCATATAATAAAAATAAGGATGCTGTAACTTACAGTATGGAAAACGGAGATTATACGGCTTTTGATATATCCGTAAGCGAAAAGGGAACGTCATTTTCCGTAAAAGCACCTGACGGGGAAATCGGAAATTTTACGACAAAATTGATAGGTACGCATAATGTTCTTAATATTACGGGCGCAATTGCGGCGGCGCATACGCTTGGTGTAACCATGACAGAGCTTAAGCCTCAGGTGAGAAAGCTGGAGTGTGTTCCGCACAGATTGCAGCTTATCGATAAGGGAAATGCGTTAATTATAGACGATGCCTATAATTCCAATCCGAGCGGAACAAAAGCAGCTCTTGATACACTCTCGCTTATGACGGGATATAAAATCTTGGTTACTCCGGGTATGGTTGAGTTGGGCGAAAAACAGGATGAATGTAACAGAGAGTTCGGAAAAAATGCTTCAAAGGTGTGCGACTATGTTATTCTTGTAGGAAAAAGACAGACAGAAAGCATAAAAAAAGGCTTGGAAGACGGAAACTATCCGGAGGATAAAATTTATACTGCGGATACAATAGGCGAAGCAATAACCAAAGCGTATGCAGTAAATGCGGGAGGGCAAAAGAGAACTATACTCCTTGAAAATGACCTGCCCGACAATTATTAATCAGCGGAACTATTAATCGAAAAGAGGGAATAATCAATGAAAATTAAACTCGCAGTATTATTCGGGGGAAAAAGTACCGAACATGAAATTTCAATTATATCGGCAATTCAGGCAATCGGAAGTATAAATAAGGATAAATATGAAGTTATTCCGATTTATATGACAAAGAACAATGAATTTTACGTTGGTGAAAATGTGGGAAAAATATCGGCATATACCGATATACCGAAGTTAATTAAGGAAAGCCAACGGGTAATTTTGGTATCAAACGGAAACGGTGCAGATATAGTTAAATATCCGTTCAAGGCGTTCAGAAACGGAGTATATAATACAATTGATATTGCATTTCCGATTGTTCACGGTACAAATGTAGAGGACGGAAATCTGCAAGGTTATTTACATACACTCGGTATACCTTTTGTCGGATGCGACACTTTGTCATCGGCAGTCGGCATGGATAAGTATGTAATGAAAACAGTGCTTAAAGACAACGACATACCGGTACTTGACTGCGTTGTTGTAACGTCTAATGAGTATGACGCAAATCAGGATGAGCTTACGTCGAAGATTGAAGAAAAAATAGGTTATCCGCTCATTGTAAAGCCCATAAATCTTGGCTCAAGCGTCGGAATTTCGAAAGCGAATAACAAGCAAGAGCTTTTAGAAAGCCTTGAAACGGCATTTGCGTTTTCGCAAAAGGTACTTGTTGAAGAAGCGGTACAAAATTTAAAAGAAATTAATTGTTCGGTTTTGGGAGACTATGAGTATGCCGAAAGCTCGGAGTGTGAAGAACCGGTAAACTCGGACGACATACTGTCGTTTGAGGATAAATATATAAGCGGAGGCAAAAACGGCGGAAGCAAGGGAATGGCTACGCTGAAAAGAAAAATACCTGCCGATATTACGGATGAACAGAGAGAGTATATACGCAGCATTGCGGTAAAGGCATTTAAATGTCTCGGCTGCTGCGGAGTTTCGAGAATAGATTTCATGATGAATACCGAAACAAATCAAATTTGGCTGAATGAAATAAACACCATTCCCGGCTCGCTTTCTTTTTACTTGTGGGAGCCGGTAGGCGTAAATTATACATCTTTGCTTGACAGAATGATAGAGCTGTGTTTAAAAAGAGAAAGAGAACAGACGAATTTAACTTATTCATTTGAATCGAATGTTTTGTCGGGAGCAAATCTCGGCGGAATGAAAGGAAGCAAAGGAGCTAAGCTGTAAAACTTATGAAAAAGAAAATAACGGAATTTGTTATTATGAATATAGGCCTTGCGATGATTGCGGGAGGAGTGTATTTTTTCAAAATTCCGAACGGATTTGTCACAGGCGGAGTCAGCGGTATTGCAACGCTTTTCGGGAGTATATTCAGCTTTTTTACGGCACCGGAATGGATTATGATTATAAATATAGTTTTGCTTATTTTAGGTTTTATTTGTCTTGGTAAATCCACCGGAATAAAAACCGTGTATTGCAGCCTGGCTTTTTCGGGATTAACTCAGTTGTTTGAGTATATCTATCCTATGTCGGCTCCGCTTACGGATCAGCCTTTTCTTGAGCTTGTTTATGCAGTGCTTTTGACAGCTATCGGCGCCGCTATATTGTTTAATTTATCGGCATCCTCGGGCGGAACGGATATTATTGCGCTCATACTGAAAAAATATACCGACCTTGATGTCGGAAAAGCACTTTTGTGTACCGATTTTGTAGTTGCCGCAAGCTCTTTCTTTGTTTTCGGGATAAAAGCAGGACTTTATTCGCTGCTCGGACTTTTTGCAAAAGCTTTTTTGGTGGACAGTGTTATAGAAAATATTAACAGTTATAAATATTTTATTGTGATTACCGATAAAAACAAAGAAATTTCGGAGTATATCATTAAAGAAATGCACCATGGTGCGACAGAGCAGAAAGCAATCGGAGAATATACGGGAAGCGACAAACATATGATACATACCGTTTGCCGAAGAATAGAGGCCGTAAAACTGAGGAAAAAAGTAAAATCGATTGACCCGCATGCTTTTGTAATAATTACAACAACCAGTGAAATTATAGGAAGAGGCTTCAGGGCAATATAATCATAGTGCGGATTTCCCCGCCTCTTATGCGGCGGTCTGCATTTTAAAATTTAATTGTATATAATTAACTGATTCGAAAGAAAAAGGAGAAAAATCAATGAAAGAACTACACCTTTTGTGCAATGCACATCTTGACCCTGTTTGGCTTTGGCAAAGACAGGAGGGGATGGCAGAGGCGATTTCAACATTTCGCGTTGCGGCTGAATTTTGTGAAGAATACGACGGATTTGTATTTAACCATAATGAATCTCTTTTGTATGAATGGGTAGAAGAATATGAGCCGGAATTGTTTGAGAGAATAAAAAAGCTCGTAAAAGAAGGTAAATGGAAAATAATGGGCGGGTGGTACATTCAGCCCGATTGTCTTATGCCCTCCGGAGAATCGTTTATTCGCCAAATTGAAACAGGTAATAAATATTTTATGGAAAAATTCGGTGTAAAGCCTACAACAGCAATAAACTTTGACCCGTTCGGTCATACAAGGGGACTTGTTCAAATTCTTTCAAAATGCGGATATAATTCGTATGTTTTTATGCGTCCGTATGATTTTGTACCCGAACATGATTTTATATGGGAGGGGTATGACGGCAGTAAAGTTTTTGCTCATTGTACAATCGGCGGATATAATACCAATAAGGGAAAGGCTGTCGAAAAAATAAAGGATGTGTTAAAAACCGCACATGACGGAGCAAATCTTGTCCTTTGGGGAATCGGCGACCACGGCGGCGGTCCATCGAAAAAAGATTTGGATGCAATCTGCGATTTTGCAAAAGAACACAAGGATGTAAAGATAATTCATTCATGGTGCGAAAAATATTTTGATGAGCTTGATAAATCTAATTTAAGAACTGTATCGACGTCGATAGTTCATTGTATGGTAGGCTGCTATACGTCTATGGTAAGAATTAAAAGAATGCACAGACTTTTGGAAAATGAGCTTAATATATGCGAAAAAATGCTTGCCTCAAGCGGTATAGAATATAATGAAGAGGATTTGACGGAAGCGGAGAAAGCTCTTTTGTTCTGCGAATTTCACGATGTTTTACCCGGGTCAATGATAAAAAATGCAGAAGAGGATTCTCTGCGTTTAATGGATTACGGACGCGAAAAAATATCGCGTTTGTGTGCAAAAGCGTTTTTCGCTTTGTGTGCGGGTCAAAAACAGGGAAAACAGGGAGAAATACCCGTACTTGTGTATAATCCGAATCCGTATAAGACAGAACAGGAAATAGAAGTCGAATTTCAGCTTGAAGACCAAAACTGGAATGACAATGAATGTACTGTTATAACCGTTCGGGATGAAAACGGAAATTATCTGCCGACTCAAAATGAAAAAGAGGCGAGCAGTGTTAGATTGGATTGGAGAAAACGCATTGCATTCAAAGCGGTTTTGGAGCCGATGAGTATCAACAGATTTGACTGTGAATTAAAGGTTATAAAAGCTTTTGTCCGTCCGATTGAAAAGTGTGAAAATGATGATACACATTTTATTGTTAAAACGGATGAAATGACAGTCATGATTAATAAAACAACCGGCTTGCTGGATAAATATGAAGTGCTCGGAAAAGACTATTTAAAGAAAAACAGCTGTAAGATTTTGGCGTATCAGGACAATGAAGACCCGTGGGGAATGACGGTTGACGGTTTTTATGACAGGATTGATGAATTTAAGGCGGTCAGTGCCGAAGAAGCGAACTGCTTTAACGGTTATCCGAAAGAGGCAGCAGATAATGTGCGTGTGATAGAAAACGGTGCGGTAAGATGTAAAATACAAGCGATTTTTAAATGTGAGAAATCTTTTGCTGTTGTAACATACACCATTCCGAAAAAAGGGAAATATGTTGATATAAAGGTTAAAGTTTTCGCAAATGACGCAAACAGAATGTATAAGCTTTCTTTTGACACTTGCTTTGAAGATGCGGATTTTGTGGGTCAGAGCGCTTTCGGAAAAGAAAAAATGTTAAAGGACGAAAAAGAAGTAACATTCCAGAAATGGTGCGGACTTTTTGAAAGCAATAATGGTTTTGCGGTTATTAATGACGGAACTTATGCGGGAAGCAGCAAAGGAAGCGTTCTCAATATTTCCTTGCTCAGAACTGCGATTTATTCCGCACATCCTATTTTGGACAGACCGATAACCGATTCGGACCGCAATCATGACAGGATAGATATGGGAGAAAGAGAGTTTGAATACAGACTCACCACAGATGTAAATACACTCGATAAAGACAGTGAAATTTTCAACCAACCGCTGTATGCGCTTTCGTTCTTCCCGTCGGGAAGCGGCGAGAAAAAAGAATTGCCGGTTGAAATTAAAAACAGCAGTGTTATTTTGTCGAGATTTAAAAAGGACAGTGACGGTGAGCTGCTTTTAAGGCTTTATAACGCTTCCGAATTGAGACAGAACTCGGATATTGCAGTAGGAAACGATGTGTTTAATATTTCCTTTAATCCGTTCGAAGTAAAGACATATAAAATGTCGGGCGGAAAATTGATTGAAAAAAGCATGATATAAAGGCGGCGAAAATATTGTCAAAGAAGAAAAGCATAATGACCAATGCGATGCGTATTTTAAACGCTTCAAAAATTCCGTATGATTTGGTTGAATATGAAACAGACGGAACAGTCCCCGAGCATTTCGGTGAACTGATTGCACAAAAAACAGGTATTGATCCGAAAATGTGTTTTAAAACACTGGTTGCGAGAAGCGACAAAGGGAATATACTTGTAGTTTGTATACCTGTAAACGGCGAAGTGAATTTGAAAGCTCTTGCGCGTGCGGCGGGAGAAAAAAAGGTTGAATTAATTCATGTCAAAGAGCTTGTCGGGTTGACGGGATATATAAGAGGCGGAGTATCTCCTGTCGGAATGAAGAAAAAATATCCGACATATATAGAAAAAAGCTGTGAAAATTATGACAAAATTGCAATAAGTGCCGGAATTTGCGGCGGCTCGCTTTTGATGAAACCAAAAGATTTGGAAGCTGCATGCGAAGCGGAATTGTTTGAAAACTTATAGAAGATAAAAAAATCAAAGGAGCTGTTAAAAAAGTCAACCGGCTTTTTAAACAGCTCCTTTTAGCATATATTCAACTGGTAAGAAAATTTTTTGTTGTTATTGTATCCAAATGAAAATCATATCCGCGCAAATTCATGCCATAGAGTTTAATTCCGACAAGATTTAAATCGCAGCAAATAATTTTGGAAATTTGATTAATATCATAACCGTCATATACAAGCTCGGAAATTTCATCATCGGAAATCAGCAAATCTGCCGCAAACATATTTGCTTCGCATTCTGTTTTTGCGGACATGCAGCACAAAGCATAATCGTGCATTATTTTATTTTTTGCAAATTCGCGGTGAAGCATATCATGACCGATTTCGTGAGCACATATAAGCTTTTTGTTTTCATCGGACAGATTTTCGTTTATAATTATAATTCGTTTCCTTTTGATAATTGTATAAAGCCCTTTAAGTTCTCTGAAATCCGTACTTGATCGAATCATTATGTTATTGTCCGATGCAATTATGAATGGGTCGTTTGTGCCGGATTTTTTTATGAGAGAGTGAGTTTTTCTGTAAATTTCATCAGCACGCAATATATTACACCCGCCTTTATTTTTTGTATTTATTTGGTGTATATTTTGTATTTTCATCCTTTACGGCGAAGTATGCTTCGGATATTGCTTTCATAGCGGAATCCATATCGGATTCGGGAAGAGAGCCTCCTGCAAAAAGACCGCATATGCCTTCGGTTAATTCCTGAATATCACGAACGGCTTTAATTCCGCCTTTTGCATATGCTCCTGCAATAAATTCTTCATCTTCGGTAAGTAGATAATTAACGTTAACATTAAATATTTCGGCTAATTTATGATAAGTTTCCTTTTTCTTGGGATACATATTTGACTTTTCATAATTTTGAATTGTACGCTTGGTTACGCCGATCATACTGCCGAGAGTTTCCTGATTGATTTTTTTTTCTTTCCGCAGCAGCCGCAGCTTTTCTCCGAATTTCATTCGAATCCTCCTAACGAGTGCAAAATATCACTTTAAATATATAAGTATATTTTACACTACTTGTCGAATTTTGTCAAATGTTTTTAAGATTTTTTTGCCGTAACGATTGAAAAAAAACAGAAAATGTTATATAATATAATTATTGAGCTTTAAAACAGGAAAGGAACGTAGATTATATATGAAAAAATTTATTATATTTATGCTATTATTGTCGGCAGTATATACAACTGCGGTATCGGCACAGGATTATGCTTGGGCACAGGAAGCAGTCGGCTATTGCACGGAAAATGAGATTTTGCATGGAATGGAAAACGGAGATTTGGCACTTGGCAGTAATATTACCAATGAACAAACTGCTAAAATTTTGGTATCGACCTTTCTTTCGGATAAAATAGGACAGGCAACTGATGAAAGCAACACGGATATTCCGCAGGACAGATGGTCATATCCCTATGTTGCCGTTTTTAACGGTTTTGCGAAAAATGTGATTAATATAAAGAACGCAGATACATATGCAACACGTGAAGAGTTTGCAGCGGCACTGGTTTTGGCAAGCGGACTGAAAGAAAGCAATATCCGAAACAGGGATATTTTAAAGGTTAATTTTAAAGACTATGAAAAAGTCGGTACATCATACGAAAAGCTTATGTGCATTGCAGTAGAGAGAGGGTATATGAAAGGAGCGGACGGATACTTAAATCCAAAGGATAATGTTACGCGCGCGGAGGCTTGCTCTCTTATATACAGAGTAATACGTGCAACTAAAAAAGGGGAAACTCTTGATTTGGGAGTAATACAATCGTATACTCCGCTGAAGTCCGAATCCCGGATAAGCAAAGAACAGGCTGTAAAATGGGCAATGAAATCAAATGCTTCCGATATGTTTATAGAGGCGGCGGATTATTACTGGAAATACGGAGAGATAACAGGCATTTGCCCGGAATTGCTGTATGCGCAGGCTGCCAAGGAAACAAAATTCGGAAATTACGGCGGCAATGTTATTCCCGAGCAAAATAATTTTGCCGGAATAAAAGTTGCGGGAGCAACAGGCGATACAACATACGACCATGAAAGCTTTGCGACAATAGAAGACGGAGTAAGGGGACATTTCAACCACATGATGGCATATGTGGGCGGTGAACCTGTCGGCGAGCCGCATAAGAGATATTATTCAACATCAAAAATGGCATGGGCAGGGGCTGTAAAAAGCCTGGAGGAGCTGGGCGGAAAATGGTGCCCGGATTTATATTACGGATACAGCATTTTGCATAATTATGTTGAGCCGATGCTAAATACTAAATAAAGGAAATATTATAATGCTGATAACTGCAAACGGATTGGAAAAGAGTTTTTCCGAAAGAGTAATATTTAAGGATGTTACATTCGGAATTGACGAACATGATAAAATAGGATTTATAGGGTCAAACGGAGTAGGTAAATCTACACTTTTTAAAATTTTGACGGGTGAACTCTCGGCAGACGTCGGAGAACTTTTCAAAAACAAAAATCTAAAAATCGGATATTTAGAGCAATATACATGCAGCAATTCTACAAAGAGTGTACTGGATGAAACTCTTGATATTTTTTCGGATTTGCTTAAGATTGAACAAACTCTTGAGGATATTCGGTTTGACCTGGAAAACGGTATCGGAAATACCGAGGAATTGGTAAGAAAACAGAATAATTTATCTGAAGAATATAAGAAAAAAGACGGTTTTGTTTATAAAAATAAAGTACGCTCCACATTACTTGGTCTGGGGTTTTCGGAGGATGAATTAAAACAGAATGTTCAGCTTCTTTCCGGAGGCCAAAAGACTCGCGTATCTCTTGCGAAAATACTGCTGTCGGGAGCAAATTTGCTTCTTTTGGACGAGCCTACCAACCATTTGGACATTGAAGCAGTGGAATGGCTTGAAAGCTTTTTGAAAAGCTATAGCGGTGCATTTATTGTTATATCGCATGACAGATACTTTCTCGACAAAGTGACAAATAAAACATTTGAGCTTGAAAACGGAAATTTTTATCAAATGAATTTACCGTATTCGGAATTTGCGCGTCAAAGAGAAATTGATAAATTGACGGAAGAACGTAATTATGCCAATACAATGCGTGAAATCGAAAGACTTGAACGCGTTGTTGAGCAACAGCGCAGATGGAACAGAGAAAAAAATATAAAAACGGCAGAAAGCAAACTGAAAGTAATTAATAAGCTTAAAGAAAATCTTGTTGTTCCGGCGGATGAGGAAGAGTCGGCTTCGTTTCATTTTAAGGCCTGCCCGGGGGGCGGTGACGAAGCACTGGTAACTGAAAATTTAAAAAAATCATTTGACGGAAACTTGTTGTTTGAAAATGTCAATATTCACATACAAAGAGGTGAGAAAATATTTTTGGCAGGTCCTAACGGATGCGGAAAAACAACATTGTTAAAAATCATTCTCGGAATTTTAAAGCAGGATTCGGGAGAGTATAAAATCGGTGCAAATACTCATTTGGGTTACTATGACCAGCTTCAGGAAAGTCTTGATACAAGTAAAACGATTATAGATGAAATATGGAACGAATATCCGACATTGACTCAAACTGCTGTAAGAAATGCACTTGCGGTATTTTTGTTTAAGGGCGAGGATGTTTTTAAAGAAATAAGCACTTTGTCGGGCGGAGAAAGGGCTAGAGTTGAGCTTGTTAAACTGATATTGAAAAATGTAAATTTCCTTATTTTGGACGAGCCTACAAATCATTTGGACATCGGCTCGAGAGAAGCTCTTGAAAATGCGCTGTCGGAATATGACGGAACGCTTTTGATGGTATCGCATGACAGATATTTTATAAACAGCTTGGCAACAAGGGTAATCAGATTGGAGCATTCGGGAGCAATCTCTTTTGACGGTAACTACGATGACTATGCGGAAAAATACCGAGCGACGGAAACTGTAACCGTAAAAGAAAAATCCGACGGCGGAATATCATATAAGGAGCAAAAGCGCGCCGAAGCGGAAAAAAGGAAAATTAAAAACAGATTTAAAAAGGTTGAGACGGAAATTTTTGAGATTGAAGAAGAGATTAGCAGCTTAAATGATGAAATTCAAAAACCGGAAATTGCATCGGATTATATAAAGACCGCAGAGATGTCTGAATTAATTTCCGAAAAAACGTCTGCGTTGGATAAGTTATATTCGGAATGGGAAGAGCTGCAATTAAAAATGGAAGATGAGTAAAACGAAAGGATTGTGAGAAATTGTGAGAGCGGTGGTGCAGCGTGTACTGGAAGCGGATGTTAAAATTGATGAGGTAATTGTCGGAAAAATCAAAAAAGGATTTTTGGTATTTCTCGGAGTATACGATGACGATAATGAAGATGATATAAAATATCTCGCGGACAAAATTATTAATTTGCGGGTATTTGAAGATGAAAATCAAAAAATGAATTTGAGCTTGGCGGATATATCCGGAGAATTGCTTATAGTATCACAGTTTACTTTATGCGGAGATTGCAGAAAGGGAAGACGCCCGAGCTTTGATAAGGCAGGAAAACCCGAGCATGCGAACACGGTATATAATAAATTCACAGAATATTGTAAAGCTCAAAACTTTACTGTAGAACAAGGAAAATTCGGGGCAGATATGAAAGTATCTCTTGTTAATGACGGTCCGGTAACACTTTTGCTGGACAGCAAAAAACTATTCTGAAATATAAATCGGCGGTGTCCTGTAATCGATACCGCTCTTTTTTTTATTTTTGCAACAGAGAGAGGCTATATCGGAAGCCAATAAATCTTTTTCGAACATATTGCTTTTTTCTGTAAAGTCAGCAACCTTTACAATTGTTTGGATATTACCTTGTAGTTGTTTTATAATTTTCCTGCCCTGTGTGTTAAACGACAATATTCTGGCATATTCGGGAGTTTCAAATATGATTTTTTTGTCAATTCCGAGCAAAAGGGAAATAAGTATTCTGGATATTTTTGTTTTTGTATATCTTTTTCCGCAAACAGCGTTGACTACGGAAAACATATCGGTATATTTTCGCCCTGCGTCTTTTAAAGCATTTTCCAGCCCCTCGGATACGTCGTTTATTTCTTTTATATATTCTGCATTGCAGGAACGCAGCAGATAAATGATAGTATTATCAAGATTTGAAAGGTTAAAAGTATCGGAGTTTTCGTAAAGAGAAATTGTATTTCTCGGTACAAATTGAGAATAATCTTCATTGGCTGTTATCATTTGGCGAATTGCGGTTGCACTTGCGTAATTTGCAATTGTTTCGGTACTGTGGTAATCACCTATTCTTTGTAAAGTTTTAAACTTTACATTATAATTGAGAGCCATAGAAGCTTTAATATATTCAATTGCAAGTATATTATTCGGATTTTCGAGAATATCGCTGTCAATAACTTTGGAAAATGCCATTTTTCGTGACACGGGGTAGCTGAATCCGTCGGCGAGATTTTGTTTTATTTTTTCTGATATTTCGGGAGGCTCGTTGAAAAGCAATTTTGCCGCAGCTGCTAATTTATAAATGTCTCCGGATTCCGAGCCGAATACAATTTCATTGACACAGCCGAGATTTTTTGCAAGATTTACCGCGCCGAATGCAAATCTTTCTGCTGTAGATGCGGCAAAAACGACCGGAAGCTCTATTACCAAATCGGCTCCGTTTCTTACGGCTGCTTCCGCACGGGTGAATTTGTCAAAAATTGCAACGTCTCCGCGCTGAACAAAAGCTCCGCTCATTATGCAGATAACTGCATCTGAGTTTTGCTTTGCTTGTGAAATCAAATATGAATGTCCGTTGTGGAACGGATTAAATTCGGAAATAACAGCAGAAATTTTCATAATGCACCGCCTTTTTGTCTATAATATGTAACGAAAGTATTGTCTATGTAAACATTATACACTAAAAGATAATTTTTGTACAGAAAAATTTGTACTTTTTTTAAATGTTGTATTATGTAAAAAAACTTGACAAATTATCAAAAAAGAGTTAAAATATGAATGAACATTCAATTGTTAAATAAATGCCGAAGTTTCGGCAGGTACAGATAGGAGTTGTGAGAGATGAATAAATCGGTGTATCTTGACAACAATGCAACAACGGCTTTAAGACCTGAGGCTCTTGATGCAATGATGCCGTACTTAACCGAGCATTACGGAAATGCTTCTTCGAAGTTTTACAAAATCGGAAGAGATGCGGAACAGGCGGTTTACTCTTTTCGTGAAACAATAGCAAATATCATCGGAGCAAAGCCGAACGAAATATATTTTACCGGCTCAGGCTGCGAAGCCGACAACTGGGCACTGAAAGGAATTGTTGATGCTTACAGTAATAAGGGAAACCACATAATTACTTCTTCAATTGAGCATCATGCAATATTGAATACCTGTAAGTTTTTGGAAAAGCATGGCTACAAGGTGACATATTTACCGGTGAACAAATACGGATATGTTAATCCGGAGGATGTGGAAAATGCAATAACCGAGGATACCATACTTATTTCGATTATGACAGTAAATAACGAAATCGGTGCGATTGAGCCGATTGCACAGATTGGCGAAATTGCAAAAAAACATAAAATATTGTTTCATACCGATGCAGTTCAAGCGATGGGACATATGAGAATAAATGTTAATGAGCTGGGTGTGGATTTGCTTTCGATGTCTGCACATAAATTCCATGGACCGAAAGGAATAGGTGCTTTGTATATTAAAAACGGCGTTAAAATTTCCAATCTTATTCACGGCGGCGGACAGGAAAGAGGAAAGCGTGCTGCAACGGAAAACGTTGCGGGAATGGCCGGAATGGCAAAAGCACTTGAGCTTGCCGACAGAGACCTTGACAAGAATATTGCTCATATGGAAAAAATGAGGGACAAGCTTATCGAAGGCATACAATCGAAAATTCCTTATTGCAGATTAAACGGTCCGCTCGGAAAGGAAAGAAGCTGCAATAACGTTAATTTTTCGTTTCAGTATATAGAGGGTGAATCTATTCTGATGATGCTTGACATGAAAGGAGTTGCGGCATCCAGCGGAAGTGCTTGTGCATCAGGCTCGCTTGACCCGTCACATGTGCTTTTGGCAATAGGATTGCCGCATGCTGTGGCACACGGCTCACTTCGTTTAAGTGTGAGCGAGTATACAACGGAGGAAGATGTGGATTACCTGCTTGAGGTTTTACCTCCGATTGTTGAAAGACTCAGAATGATGTCACCTCTTTATGAAGAAGTTTTGCACAAGAATTAAATATATCATAATGTGCCGCGTGGGCACGGAAAGGAAGGATTTTTATGTACAGTGAAAAGGTAATGGATCATTTTGCACATCCGAGAAATGTCGGAGAAATCGAGGGCGCTAATGCAGTCGGAGAAGTAGGCAATGCAAAATGCGGAGATATAATGAAAATATATATGGATATTGAGGACAATATCATAAAGGATGTAAAATTTAAAACATTCGGCTGCGGAGCAGCTATTGCAACAAGCTCTATGGCTACGGAAATGGTTAAGGGAAAAACAGTGGATGAAGCACTTGATTTAACAAATAAAGCGGTTATGGAAGCACTTGACGGTCTTCCTCCCGAAAAAATCCATTGCTCCGTGCTTGCGGAAGAGGCTATTCGTTCAGCTATAGAAGACTATAAAAAGAATATGGGAATCAAATCCGACGAAACTGAAAATAAATGCAGCTTTTGCTGTAAAAAATGTCAGGGACATGAAGAGTAAAATAAAAAAGCTTTTGATAAAAGCTCCGCCTGCGGGCGTAGGAATAAGGTAGCATTTTTGATTTTCCGTCATTGCGTTTTACGCAATTTCCTACAAATTAAAAAGAGGGTACATATTGATTATGTACCCTTTTTTTATTTTTTGCATAATATAACCCAGATGCAGATATTCCTTCGCATTTATGGGCGGAGGGGTGGATTTGGAATTTTGTTTCTATTGCCGACATTCTTTGATATTGGTGTGAAAGAGGGTGAGCATATGCGTTTTCGGATGTACAGACGGAGAATAAGACCAAACTGTA
>CAKSJU010000004.1 GCA_934463455.1 uncultured Clostridia bacterium
TTTTTTTGACAGAGAAGGGATATATTAATGGATAGGGACAGACTTTATGATTTTGTATGCGGAAAAAGCGTTGCAGTAATCGGAATAGGCATAAGCAACCGACCGCTGATAGAATATCTTGCAAAGAAAAATATTGACGTTACGGCTTGTGACAAACGAACAAAAGAAGAACTCGGAAACACGTATGACGAATTGAATACCCTTGGAGTAAAGCTAAATCTCGGAGAGAATTATTTAAAAAATCTTGACAGTGATATTATTTTTAAAACTCCCGGTATGAGATATGATGTGCCGGAACTGATTGAAGCGAGAAACAAAGGATTGATTGTGACCTCCGAAATGGAAGTGTTTTTTGACATTTGTCCGTCTCGGATTATAGCGGTTACGGGCAGTGACGGAAAAACCACCACAACAACATTGATATATAAAATGCTTACCGAGGCAGGGTATAAAACCTGGCTCGGAGGAAATATAGGCATGCCTCTTTTGGTAAAAGCAAATGAGATGCAAAAGGATGATATTGTTGTATTGGAACTTTCAAGCTTTCAGCTTCATACTATGAAAAAGTCACCTCATATTGCGGTTATAACAAATATATCTCCGAATCATTTGGATATGCACAAAAGCTATGAGGAATATATAAATGCAAAGAAAAATATAATGCTTTATCAAAATAAAAACGATATTCTCATAACAAATCTATCAAGTGAGCCCACAAAAATTATAGGCGAAGCAGCAAAAGGAGAAAACCGAAGCTTTTCTTCAAAGCAAGACGCATTGATTCACTTGAAGGACGGAAGTATATATTACGGAAAGGAAGAAATACTTTCTGTTTCGGACATTAAAATTCCGGGAAATCACAATGTGGAAAATTATATGGCGGCAATCGGTGCCGTTTACGGACTTGTAAAGCCGGAGACGATAAGAAAAATTGCAAGGGAATTTGGCGGAGTTGAACATCGGCTTGAATTTGTAAGAAACAGAAACGGTGTGAGTTACTACAATTCATCAATTGATTCCAGTCCGAACAGAACAATAAACGCTTTGAGCGTGTTTAAAGATAAAATAATACTTATTGCCGGCGGAAAGGATAAGGGAATACCGTATGATGATATAGGTGCGCCTTTGGAAGAGCATGTGAAGCTTTTAATATTAATAGGTGCAACATCGGATAAAATATACGAAGCACTTATAAAAAATGCCGAGAAGAAAAAAATAAAATCGGAAGTAAAGGTTTTCAGAGCCGAAAGCTATGAAGAAGCGGTAAAATATGCTGCCGACAACGCAGAATGCGGAGATACTGTTTTATTGTCTCCGGCAAGCACAAGCTTTGACCGTTTTAAAAATTTTGAAGAAAGAGGAAATCTGTTCAAAAAATTGGTAAATGAATTATGAGGAGAAAAAGCTAAATGACAGAACTGATAAAAACATTAAGCGATTTGAGAGGAATTTCAGGTTTTGAATACAGAATATCCGAAAAAATCGAAACGCTGATAAAGCCTTATGTGCAAGAGATAAAAAAAGATGCTCTCGGAAATATAATTGCTGTAAAAAGATGCGGAAAAGAAAACGCAAAAAAAGTTATGATAGAGGCACATACGGACGAAATAGGTCTTATGGTAAAGGATATTGATAAAAACGGATTTATTACATTTGTGCCGGTAGGGGGCGTAGATAAAAGAATATTGCCGGCAAGCGAGGTTGTTGTACATGGAAAAAAGGATTTAAAAGGTGTAATAGGAGCTAAGCCGCCGCATTTGCAAAATCCTCAGGATGCGGCAAAAAGCTCCGAAATATCCGATATGGCAATTGATGTCGGTATGGATGAAAAAAAAGTAAGAGAATATGTATCCGTAGGTGACAGTATAACATTTTTCGGAACATGCGGAAAGCTTTCGGGAGACAGCTTCAGCGGAAAGACAATGGATGACAGAGCGGGAGTAGCCGCGGTAATTACCGTAATGAAAAATTTAATGAAAATTAAAACAGATGTTGATGTATATGCTGTGATTGCCGTTCAGGAAGAGGTTGGCTTAAGAGGAGCAAAAACCGCGGCATACGGAGTAAATCCCGACATTGCGGTAAGTATTGATGTTTGCCATGGAATAACTCCGGACAATTCATCAAATGCTTTTGAAACAGGAAAAGGAGTTGTAATTTCAACAGGACCTAATATTCATCCGAAGCTTTTCAAACGTCTGAAACAGACCGCAAAAGATAACCGTCTGAATTTTCAGGTAGATGTTGACGGAGGCGATACCGGGACCGACGCATGGGCAATTCAAATTTCAAGACTCGGTGTTCCGACCGCTTTGTTGTCGATACCGCTCAAATATATGCACACTCCGGTTGAGACATTGTCGTTATCCGATGTGAAAACAACGGCTGAGCTTTTAACCTGTTTTATAAAAAATCTTGACAATGATACGGAGGAATGGCTGTGCTTATAGAGAAACTGTGCAATATCGGCGGAGTCAGCGGAGACGAAACCGCCGTTAGAAATTTTATAAAAGAAGAAATTAAGGATTATGCCGACAGTATTACAACAGACAGCATGGGAAATATGATAGCTTTGAAAAAGGGGACTGAGTCTTCTAAAAAAGTGATGCTTTCGGCACATATGGATGAAGTGGGTCTGATTATAAGCGGTATAACCGAAAAAGGCTTTTTGGAATTTAAAAAAGTAGGCGGTATCGACACACGCGTTATAATAGCTAAAAAGGTATATGTAGGAGATAAAAAAATTCCGGGAGTTATCGGAATTAAAGCTATTCATCTGCAAAAACGCAGTGAAAGAAACAGCGTACCCGATTCATCAACCATGTATATAGATATAGGTGCAAAGAGCAAAGCCGAGGCGGAAGAAAAGGTCGAACTCGGAGATTATGCTGTTTTTGCGACGGAATTTGAATTGTTCGGGGACAATAAAATTAAAGCCAAAGCGATAGACGATCGCGCAGGCTGTGCCGTTTTGATTGAACTTATAAAAAAACCGGTAAAATTTGACACATATTTTTGTTTTCTTGTGCAGGAGGAAGTGGGCTTAAGAGGTGCGCGGATTGCAGCTGCAAGAGTTAATGCGGACGTCGCTCTTGTTTTTGAGGCAACCACCTGCTCAGATGTATACGGCTGCGAAGAACATGAATATGTTACAAAGCTCGGCGGAGGAGTTGTTATTACGGCTCGGGACGGCAGCTCGATTGTACCGGAAGATTACAGAGATTTTTTGGTGAAATTGTGCGATGAAAATAATATTTCGTATCAGTTTAAAAAAACCACTCGCGGCGGAAACGATGCAGGCGCAATACATTTGTCGGGAAACGGAATAAAAACCGCATCACTTTCAATTCCGTGCCGTTATCTTCATTCTCCGGCAGGAGTTGCTTCTTTGGCTGATATAGAATCGATGAAAAAGCTTGCGGAGAAATTTTTGGATGCCGCAGATGAAATTATATGACACTGTATATGGGAGAGAAAAATATGGAATTGCTAAAAAAATATGTATCCGTGCCGGGAGCCTCCGGCTGTGAAAAAAATATATGTGAAGCTATAAAATCGGAAATAAAAAATTATGTTGACGAGATATATACGGACGCTCTCGGAAATCTTATAGCGCATAAAAAAGGAAACGGAAAAAAAATAATGTTTGCCGCGCATATGGATGAAATAGGCGTGGTTGTAACATTTATAGATGATAACGGCTTTTTGAGATTTTCAAATGTCGGAGGTCTGTATACAAAAGAGCTTTTGGGCAGAAGAGTTATTTTTGAAAACGGTCTTACAGGGGTAATATATACCGAAAAGGAAAATAAAAATCTTCAAATTTCCAAAATGTATATTGACGTGGGGATGAGTAATAAAGAAGAAGCCGAACAAAAGATTAAAATAGGAGACACGGCAGTTTTTGAAGGTAGTTTTCACGAAAATAACGGAAGGATTATATCAAAATCTCTTGATAACCGTGCCGGCTGCTTTGTGCTTACCGAAGCGGCAAAGCTTGTAAAAACCGATAATGATTTGTATTTTGTATTTACCGCGCAGGAGGAGGTCGGCTTAAGAGGTGCGAGAACAGCGGCATTTTCGATTGTTCCCGATTTGGCGGTGGCAATTGATGTGACCGATACGGGCGACACTCCGAATTGCGAAGAAATGGCGGTAAAGCTTGGAGGAGGAGCTTGCATAAAGGTTATGGACAGGTCGGTAATATGCGACAGCGAAATAAGAACAGCTCTTATTGAGCTTGCAAAAAAGAACGGCATTCCGTATCAGCTTGAAATAATGACCGAGGGAGGCACGGACGCCGGAGTGATACATCTCACAAAAGAAGGTGTAAAAACCGGCGGAATATCAATTCCGACAAGATATATTCATTCTCCTTCGGAGGTTGCCGATGTTAAAGATATAGAAGCGTGCATAAAGCTTGCGGCAGCTTTTGCCGGGATTTAACGATTGGAGCGGGTTATATATGATTGAGGAAATCACATCTTCGGCAAATTCTAAACTGAAGCTTGCAAAATCGCTGCTTATTAAAAAAAATCGCACAAAAAATAAAATGTATACGGTCGAGGGCATAAAATCCGTTACCGACGCATTTTGTGCGGGAGCCGACATAAAAATGATAATTGTTTCGGAAGAAAATATAAAAATGTGCGAACAGTTTTCCGGTGTGCACTGCGTATCGGTGAAGAGAACATTGTTTGACACAATCTGCGATACAAAAGCACCGCAGGGGATTTTGGCAATTATAGCAATGCAGGAAAAAAACTTCGAATATTCAAAAGAAAAAATGTATATTTGCTGCGAAAACGTAAAAGATCCGGGAAATCTGGGAACAATAATCCGCACGGCAGACGCGGCAGGATTTGCGGGAGTGCTGCTTTTGGGAGAATGTGCGGATTTGTATAATCCGAAAACCGTTCGTTCAAGTATGGGGTCGTTTTTTCATATTCCGATATATGAGCATATTAAGCTTGACGATATAAGAAGAATGAAATCGGATGGCTTTAAACTGTTTTGCGGTGCTCTTTCGGAAAATACTGCGGATTATACCGAAGCGGATTATCTGTCGCCGTTTGTGATATGCGTAGGAAATGAAGCGGACGGAATTACCGAAGAAATGCTTGATATGGCCGATATGTGCGTGAAAATTCCTATTTTCGGAGCGGCGGAATCCCTGAATGTGGGAGTGGCATCCGCAATACTTATGTATCGCGCTCAGGAGGCTCGCAGAAAAAAAGTTGTTGACTAATCGCGAAAAAAATATTATAATATAATTTGTAGTTAAATTTAGGCGGTGGTACAAAATGGATAATAATACTTTGTATTGGGTGTGGCTTGCAAGCCTTTCGGGGATTTTTGCCAATAAAGTGAATGCACTTACGGAACATTTTGAGACCATTGAAGATATTTACAAAGCGGATATTTCGGAATATAAAAAAATCCCGGGAATAACAAGAGGAGACAGTCTGGTATTAAACTCAAAGGACTTGACTCATGCACGGGAGATTATTGAAAAAACACAAAAAGCCGGAGCGGATATTTTGACATATGATGATATTCGTTATCCGGATTCTTTAAGGAAAATTCCTAATCCGCCGTACGTTTTATATATAAAAGGTGAAATAATGCCGTGGGACAGGCTTCTTTGCATAGGTGTTGTGGGAACAAGAAAATGCAGCGAGTACGGAGTTAATGCGACAAATCATATAGCGTACGGACTTGCACTTAAGGGTATAACCATAGTAAGCGGCATGGCAAGAGGAATAGATACGGCAGCGGCATGTGCAGCTCTTAAAGCCGGAAATAAAACAATAGCGGTTTTGGGGTCGGGAATAGATGTTGTCTACCCTCCGGAAAATGCAAAGCTTATGGATGAAATTACAAAGCACGGAGCCGTTATTACCGAATATCCTCCCGGCTCGGCACCGCTTAAGGCACATTTTCCGGAAAGAAACAGAATTATAAGCGGACTTTCGAGAGGAATACTCGTAAGCGAAGCTCCCGAAGTGAGCGGCGCGCTGATTACGGCGAGGTATGCTCTCGAAACCGGAAGAGATTTGTTTGTTGTGCCGGGAAGTATATTCAGTTATAATTCAAGGGGCAGCAATAATCTTTTAAAGGAGGCGGCAAAGGCTACAATGTGCGCCGAGGATATTTTGGAAGAATATCCTTTTGATGTGGAAAAGCTTGTGCCTCCGGACACTTCAATGCAAACCGTAAATAATATCCGAACGGTTTCGATTGACGATGAAAGGTATGCAAAGCTCGGAGAAAATGAAAAGAAAATCATTTCTCTTTTGATTGAAAGCAATCTGCACATTGATGAAATTCAGGCAAAAACTTCAATTGAAATAGCAACTCTTAATTCACTTTTACCTTTGCTTGAAATGATGGGGCTTATAAGAAAGCTCCCGGGAGATAATTATAAGCTTGAATATTAAAAAACTGTGCAGCATAATTAATTAGATTGAATTTAACATGCAGAAAGGAAATAACCAATGTCAAAAAAATTATTGATTGTCGAATCGCCTGCAAAAGCGGGAACAATAAAAAAATATTTAGGTAAGGACTATACGGTTGTGGCATCTATGGGACATGTTATCGACCTGCCGAAAAGTCAGCTTGCCGTTGACGTTGAGCATGATTTTACGCCGAGATATATTACGATAAGGGGAAAAGGAGAGCTTTTGCAAAAGCTTAAAAAAGAAGCGAAAAATGCGGACGTTGTTTATCTTGCAACCGACCCGGACCGCGAGGGTGAAGCAATAAGCTGGCATTTGGCAAAGGCTCTTAATATAGATATTAATTCAAAATGCAGAGTTACATTTAACGAAATCACAAAAACAGCGGTTAAAGCAGCGATAAAAGAGCCGAGAAGTATTGATATGGATTTGGTTGACGCGCAGCAGGCACGGCGTGTTTTGGACAGAATTGTCGGATATAAAATAAGTCCGCTTCTCTGGGAAAAGGTAAAAAGAGGCTTGAGCGCAGGCAGAGTACAGTCGGTGACGACGAGAATGATATGCGACCGTGAAGAGGATATATTGAATTTTGTTCCGGAGGAATACTGGACAGTTGAAGCGGAATTTTCAAAAGAGGGTGCTAAAAAGAAATTTGCCGCAAAATACTTCGGGAAAAACGGTAAAGAGGATAAGCTTTCGGACGGAGAAAGTGCAAAAAAGATTGTAGCGGCCGTAAGCGGCAAAGAGTTTTCGGTTAGTGCAATTAAAAAAGGGGAGACTTTAAAAAATCCGCCCCCGCCATTTACCACAAGTACACTCCAGCAGGACGCGCTGCGCAAAATCGGATTCGGAACAAGCAGAACAATGCAGACCGCTCAAACTCTTTACGAGGGAATTAACATAGGCGGCAAATACGGAACTGTCGGACTTATAACATATATGCGTACCGATTCGCTGAGAATATCCGCTGAGGCGCAAAATGAAGCTGTTGCATATATAGAAGCTTCGTATGGCAAGGAATTTGCAAAACCGAGACAATATAAGGCAAAGAAAAATGCACAGGATGCCCACGAGGCTATACGACCGACAAATGTCGGGGTAAAGCCGATTGATATAAAAGATAAGCTTTCGAATGACCAGTATAAGCTTTATAAACTTATTTGGGAAAGATTTGTGGCAAGTCAGATGTCTTCGGCGGTTTACAATACCGTAAATGCAATTTTATCGGCAGGTGAATATGACTTTAAAGCAAACGGCTCATCGGTAAAATTCAAAGGATTTACGGTGGTTTATACAGAGGGAAGCGACGAGGCAAAGGAAAAAGAAAAAATACTTCCCGAGCTTGAACAAGGAGAAAAGGTCAAACTTGCGGAAATAGACCCGAAACAGCACTTTACACAGCCTCCGGCAAGATACACCGAAGCAACTTTGGTTCGTGAGCTTGAAGAAAACGGAATAGGACGTCCGAGTACGTATGCACCGACGATTGCCACCATAATATCGCGCGGGTATGTTGCAAGGAGCAAAAAACAGCTTGTCCCTACCGACCTCGGGACAATAACGACCGATATTATGAAAAATAATTTCAAGGATATTGTGGACATTGAATTTACGGCAAATATGGAAAAAGAGCTTGACGATGTTGAAGACGGCAAAAGAAAATGGGTAAAAATTTTAAAGGATTTTTATCCGTCGTTTGAAAAAAATCTTGAAACAGCAACGGAAAAAATTGCAAAAATCAAAATTAAAGATGAAGAATCTGATGTCGTATGTGAAAAATGCGGCAGAAAAATGGTCTATAAGCTTTCGAAATTCGGTAAATTTCTTGCGTGTCCCGGGTACCCGGAATGTAAAAATACAAAAGCAATTCGTACCGAAACAGGAGCAAAATGCCCTAAATGCGGCGGAGACATACTTGTTAAAAAGTCTAAAAAAGGAAAGACTTACTATGGCTGCGAGCATTACCCAAAATGTGATTTTATGCTTTGGGATGAGCCTGTAACCGATGAAAAGTGTCCCGAGTGCGGCGGACTTCTGATAAAGAAGAACGGCAGAAGTAAAAAAATTATTTGCACTTCCGAGGGATGCAATTATGAGAGAAGTCTGAAAAAAGGAAAATAAAAGAATATGCCGCGTTAGGCGGCAGAACGGAGAAATAGAAAATGGTTAATGTTATCGGCGGCGGGCTTGCCGGCTGTGAAGCGGCATGGCAGCTTGCAAAAAGAGGAATACAGGTAAAATTATATGAAATGAAGCCGATAAAATTCTCTCCGGCACATTCGGATGAAAATCTTGCGGAGCTTGTATGCTCCAATTCTTTAAAGGCGGAAAGAATAGAAAATGCGTGCGGACTTTTAAAAGAAGAGATGCGGTTGTTTGACTCTCTTATGATGCAAGCAGCTGATGTGTCAAGAGTGCCGGCGGGAGGTGCTTTGGCTGTTGACAGACATGTATTTTCGAAATTTATTACAGATAAAATAAAGGGTAATCCGCTGATTGAAGTAGTAAACGGAGAAGTTACCGAAATAAACGAGGATAAATACACAATTATTGCGACCGGTCCGCTTACTTCGGATGCGCTAAGCGAAGAAATAAAAAGAATAACAGGAAGCGGAGGACTTTATTTTTTCGATGCGGCAGCTCCGGTTATAATGAAAGAAAGTATTGATTTTGAAAAAGTTTTTTATGCGGCGAGATATGACCGCGGTACACCGGACTATATAAATTGCCCGATGACGGAAAATGAGTATAACGCGTTTTACAAAGAGCTTGTAAATGCCGAGACGGCCTCTTTGAAGGATTTTGAAAACAGCAGCGTTTTTGAAGGATGTATGCCTGTTGAAGTAATGGCTGAAAGAGGAGAAAAAACTCTTCTTTTCGGGCCGTTAAAACCTGTGGGATTGGTTAATCCGAAAACCGGAAAGGACGACAGTTACGCGGTTGTTCAGCTTCGCAGAGACAACATGGAGGACACGCTCTATAACATTGTCGGTTTTCAGACAAATTTAAAATGGAGTGAACAAAAGAGAGTATTTTCACTTATTCCGGGACTTGAAAATGCGGAATTTGCAAGATACGGAGTAATGCACCGAAATACGTATCTTGATGCGCCGAGAATACTTGACAGATACTACAGAATGAAAAAAAATCCGAAGATATTTTTTGCCGGTCAGATAACCGGAGTCGAAGGATATGTCGAATCCGCATCGTCCGGAATTTTAGCCGGAGTTAATATGGCAAATACGATAAAGGGAAAAGCTTTGTTCGAGCCGGATTCAAAAAACGCTATAGGTGCTCTTCCGCTTTATATTTCAAATGAAGCGATTGAAAAGCTACAGCCGATGAATTCAAATTTCGGGATAATCTGTGGACTTGATAAAAAAATAAAAGGTAAAAAAAACGAACGATATGCTAAGATTGCAGAGCGTTCGCTTGAAATATTAAAAGAAAAAGTAAAGGAGCTTGATTGTGATGAAAGATAAAAAAGTAATTATAGCGATTGTGGTTTTTGTTGTGGCGGCTGCTGTAGCGGCTGTCGGGATACATAACGCAAAAAAGACAAATGAAGGAAATAAGCCGAAGGCAATCGAATCTTCTGTACAAGAAGAGAAAAAGACCGACGGTACACAAACAGAAAACAAAGAAGATAGCACGGCAAACGAAAAAGAAACTCAAAAGGACGCTCAAAAATCGGAAGAGGAAACAAAAACTCCGGTATTTATGTATTTTGTATCGGAAAAAGACTCAGATTATGACGCTGCTTTAAAGGTTTTTGAGGAATTGAAAAAGGAATATTCGGGAAAAATTGAATTTGACCTTAAAAATGTAACAAAAGACCCGAAGCTTTTGGAAAACTTCAGCCTTGTAGACGGAAATACTCCGGCATTGATTATGGATGGCAAAGAGGGAATTGTCGGATTTGAGTTTAAAACAACCGATAAAGAAGTTTTGAAAGCGGAAATCGAAAAAGCACTGAAATAAAAAATAGTAAGGATATCTGAAATGGCAGAATATGTTGAAGAAAAAGAAATAGCACAGCAAAAAAAATATATTACTTATCTGAGAGAATATTCCGAAAATTTTCGGAATATCAACGGACGTTCGCCGCTTGCCAATACCGAGACATACGGCTGTCAGCAAAATGAGAATGATACCGAAAGAATAAGAGGTATATTAAAAGAAAGCGGATTTGAATTTTGTGCAAAAGCCGATAACGCTGATTTGGTTATTTATAATACCTGCGCCGTAAGAGAGAATGCCGAGCAGAAAGTTTTCGGCAGACTCGGAATTTTAAAGCATATAAAAGAAAGCCGTCCGGAGCTTATAATCGCTCTTTGCGGTTGCATGGTACAGCAGGAACACATGACTGAGAAGATAAAGAAAATTCACCCGCAGGTGGATTTGATTTTCGGAACTCATGCTCTTTATAAGCTGCCCGAGCTTTTGTATAATGTGATAAAAGAAAAAAAGAAGATTGTTTCTGTTGAAAATTCCGACGGACGTATCGCGGAAGATATTCCGATATTGAGAGACAGCGATAACAAAGCCTGGGTTTCGGTAATGTACGGCTGCAATAATTTTTGCACATATTGCATTGTACCATATGTAAGGGGCAGAGAGCGGAGCAGAAAACCGGATGCTGTACTCTCGGAAATTAAAGACCTGGTAAAAAACGGCGTAACGGAAATTTGCCTTTTGGGGCAGAATGTTAACTCTTACGGTAAAGATTTGGAAGAGAATGTTGATTTTTCCGACCTTTTACGCATGACTGCCGAAATTGACGGAGTTCAGAGAATAAGATTTATGACGTCTCACCCAAAGGATTTAAAAGATAAACTGATAGATACCATTGCGGAGTGCGATAAGATTTGCAATCAATTGCATTTGCCTTTTCAGGCGGGCTCGGACAAGGTATTAAGAGATATGAACAGACGCTATACAAAAGAGGAATATCTTGAAAAAATCCGAAGAGTAAAAGAAAAAATCCCGAATATTGCGCTTACAACAGATGTTATTGTGGGATTTCCTACCGAAACAAACGAAGATTTTGAAGAAACTCTCGATGTTCTGAGAAAAGCGCGGTTTGACCAGATTTTTTCCTTTATATATTCAAAGCGGGAAGGAACTCCTGCCGCGAAAATGGATTTTGTTTTGCCTCAGGAGCAAATTCATGAAAATTTTAATCGTTTGCTTGAAGTTCAAAACGAAATTTCAAAGCAGAAAAATGACGAATATGTGGGAAGAGTAGAAAAAGTATTGGCAGAAGGAGTGAGCAAAACTGATGAAAATATGCTTACCGGACGTACCGATACTTCAAAAATAGTTAATTTTAAGGGTGACAAAACTCTTATCGGAAAGTACGTCAATGTACGCATAACCGGAGCTCATACGTGGAGCTTAAACGGCGAATTGGATGATTAAATTAAAAAAGTGTTTTAATTGCGAATTTTGCAATTGATTATAAATATTTTTATGCTGTTTTAAACAGCGGAAGGAGAATAATAATGACAATTACGGAACAAACACACGAACTCGGTAAGCTTATAAAGGAATCGGCTGAAATGGCTGCATATAAAGCTGCGGAAGAAAGACAGATGAATGATGAGGAAGCAAAGAAGCTTATGCAGGAATTTAATCTGAACAGAATGAACTTGGCGCGCGATATGCAAGAAGGCAAGGTAACTCAGGAAGAGGCTGTAAAAAAGAATAATGAAGCTTTTGAAGCAATGGTTGAAAGATCAGAGGTTATAAAGGAATTTATAGAGGCTAAAAAGAATTTTGACGCCGTGATAAGTGAAATTAACGGAATACTTAATTATTATATAACGGGACAGGAGCCGGGCTGTACTCATGATTGCAGCTGCTGCAGCGGCGGATGCCACTGATATTTTAAAATGTATTGATAAGGACATATTAAAAACCGCTCTTATCAATTTGGTGTATTAACGAGTATTTTAACACGCGCGAAAGCGGAAATCTGCCTTTTTAAACAGAGGTCGGATTACTTTCTTTCGGCTGATGTATGAGGAGAAAAGCATGGAAAAAGAAATTGATATGTCGAAATTATCTCCGATGATGGTGCGTTATTTCGAAACAAAAAAACAATATGAAGATTGTATTCTTTTTTATCGTCTGGGAGATTTTTATGAAATGTTTTTTGACGATGCTCTGACCGCGTCACGTGAGCTTGAAATAACGCTTACAGGTAAACAGTGCGGGTTGGAGGAAAAGGCTCCGATGTGCGGAGTACCGCATCACAGTGTTTCCTCATATGTTGCCAAATTGGTGGAAAAAGGCTACAAGGTCGCTATTTGCGAGCAGCTTGAAGACCCTAAGGCTGCAAAAGGATTGGTCGAAAGAGATGTAGTCAGAATTATCACGCCCGGTACGATTACCGAAGAAAATATTCTTGACGAAAAGAAGAATAATTATCTCGGAGTTATCTATAAAGGCAAAAAGACGGGAATTGCATTTTCGGATATATCAACGGGAGAGGTTTATACAACGGAGGTTACCGATACCGATGATGTCATGAGTGAGCTTGCCCGATACAATCCTACAGAAATTGTTATAAATAAATTGGCGGAAAAAGAATATAAACCGAAAATAAAGCTTAGATTTACTTCCGTTATAGATGAAATGGAAGAAGATTATTTTGAAGATGAAACCAACAAAGTTATTTCGGAGCAGTTTAAAAATGCGCCTGCGCTTTCCGAATACTGCGAAAAAGCCGTATTGGGAATGGTAAGGTATTTAAGGGAAACCCAGAAAAGAAGTGTTGATTACATAGACAGTATAACGGTTTACAGAATTTCCGAATATGTCGAAATAGATCCGGCGACAAGACGTAACCTTGAAATAACCGAAACTATGCGTGACAAGGCAAAAAAAGGCTCTCTTCTCGGAGTTATAGACAAAACACAAACCTCTATGGGCGCAAGGCTTTTGAAGCAGTGGACGGAAAAACCGCTTATTAATCCGGTGGATATTAATAAACGTCTTTATGCAGTAAATGAACTTTTTTCCGATATTATGCTTCGCGGAGACTTAAGAGATGTACTTGCCGGAATATACGATATTGCAAGAATAACCAGCAGAGTGTCGCTCGGAAGTGCATCGGCAAGGGATTTGCTTTCGTTAAAAGCATCGCTTACCAAGCTTCCGGAGCTGAAATATCTTTTGTCAAAATCCAAATCAGATGTATTATCCGACCTTTTTTCAAAGCTGGATATTATGGAAGATATCAGAACATTGATTGACAATGCAATTTCGGATAATCAGGAAGAGTGCGTCATAAAAGGCGGGTACAGCCAAGAGCTTGATGAGCTTAAATATATTAAATCGAGCGGAGCGGAATGGATATTGGATGCAGAACAATCCGAAAGAGAACGAACGGGAATAAAAACGCTTCGTATACGATACAACAAGGTTTTCGGATATTATATAGAAGTAAGCAATTCCTTTAAAAATTCCGTGCCGGAAAATTACATAAGAAAACAAACGCTGGTAAACGGTGAAAGATATATAACGCCCGAGCTTAAAGAAATGGAAAATAAAGTTTTGGGTGCCGCAAGTAAAATTGAAGTTTTGGAGACTCAGATTTTAAGTGCGGTCAGAGATACTATTTCGGGAGAAATTCCGAGACTTAAGGAAGTATGTCGCTGTGTTTCGGTTTGCGACGCGCTTTGTTCATTGGCGGAGGTCGCATATAAATACAATTATACAATGCCGGAAATTTCCGACAGCGGAGAAATAATAATAAAAGACGGCAGACATCCGGTTGTGGAAAGATTTTTAAAAAACACTATGTTTGTTCCGAATGATACGGCTCTTAATGAAAATGCGGACAGACTTATGATAATAACAGGTCCTAACATGGCGGGAAAGTCAACATATATGAGACAGGTTGCGGTTATTGTACTCATGGCACAAATGGGCAGCTTTGTTCCGGCAAGCTATGCAAAAATCACTCCGGTAGACAAAATATTTACCAGAGTCGGAGCTTCGGACGATATTGCCGCAGGTCAAAGTACATTTATGCTTGAAATGGTTGAAGTGTCGGCAATAATTAAAAATGCAACAAAAAAATCGCTTGTTATCATGGACGAAATAGGCAGAGGAACAAGTACATATGACGGTTTGTCGATAGCCTGGTCTGTGGCGGAGCATATGTGCGACAAGAAAAAATGCGGAGCAAAAACGCTTTTTGCGACACATTATCACGAAATGACAGAACTTGAAGATAAGCTTGACGGCATAAAAAATTACAATATAGCGGTTAAAAAACGCGGTGATGATATTACTTTTTTAAGAAAAATAGTGCGCGGCGGAACAGATGACAGCTACGGAATAGAAGTTGCGGCACTTGCCGGTGTTCCGAATGACGTTATTAAAAGAGCAAAAGAAATATTGAAAAAAATCGAGTCGGATGATTTTAAGAGCGAGCAGCCCAAAAAGCATGCCGAAGAAACAAACCAACTCGGTTTCGGAGAAAAAATTGCTTTTGATATTGCCGAAGACCTGAAAAATACAGACGTTACTACTTTCACGCCGATAGAGGCAATGAATAAGCTTTACGAGCTTTCAAAAAAAGCAAGAGATATTATAGATTAAACATAAAGAAGGTGTGGTGCGAATGGGAATAATAAGAGAGCTTAATAATGATATAGCAAAAAAAATTGCAGCAACAGAGGTAATAGAAAGACCGTTTTCGGTTGTTAAGGAGCTTGTTGAAAATTCAATAGATGCGGGTGCGAGCATGATTACCGTTCGTATCGAACGCGGCGGGATAAGCAGAATACAAGTGACGGATAACGGCTGCGGAATGGCAAAAGAGGATGCCGAAAAATGTTTTTTGCGTCATTATACAAGTAAAATTTATACCGAGGAAGATTTGCAGGAAATATATACAATGGGTTTCCGCGGGGAAGCTCTTTCGAGTATTGCGGCGGTTTCACAGGTGGATTTGTATACAAAAAGAGAACAGGATGAGGTAGGCGCTCATATAATATATGCCGACGGTGCTATGGCGGATTCTCGTGATGAGGGTATGCCTGACGGGACAACCTTTGCGGTATCGAATCTTTTTTACAATGTTCCCGCGAGAATGAAATTTTTAAAGCGCGACGCAACCGAAGCATCATATATTACCGACTTGATGGCAAGATTTATTCTTTCGCATCCGGAAATATCTTTCAGATATATAAACAGCCGAAAAGAAATATATTTTTCGGCGGGAGATAATAATCTTGTAAATGCGATTTACACCGTTTACGGAAAGGATTTTGCAAAAAGCGTTATACCCGTAGATTATGAAAAAGACGGAATAAAGGTCAGCGGCTTAATAGGAAAGAGCGATATTTCAAGAGCAAACAGAAATTATCAGAGCTTTTTTGTTAATAAAAGATATATAAAAAGCGCACTGATGTGCAAGGCTTTGGAAAATGCTTATAAAAACCAGATTATGGCGGGAAAACATCCTGCCGCGGTTTTAAATGTTGATATAAATGCTGCAATGACGGATGTTAATTCGCATCCGACAAAGCAGGAAATAAAATTTATAAACGATTGTGAAAGCAGTGTATTCACAGCGGTGTTCCATGCAGTTGAAAATGCACTTTATTCGGATTATTCAATTCCGAAAATAGAAAGAGTAAAAGAAAATAAGCCGGCTGCATTTAAGGCGGATATTGTAAAAAGTGACGCTCAGTATGAACTCGAATGGAACAAACAAAAAGACAGGTGGACGCCGGCAGATGAAGTTAAGCCGGAAGAAAAGCCGATTTTGCCGCCCGAGCCGAAAAAGGAAATTCCGGAAAGCTACGAAAAAGATGTTTCTCCGGAATACTTTCAAAAAAGAAAAAATCAAATTATGAAAGAAGCTGCGCTTGAGGATAAACTAAGAGCGGAATCTTTTTTGAAAGAAGATATGAAAATACCTCAGACGTATACAAGAAGCAGTACACCGTTTTTTGACGCTGTTTCGGCAAAAATTGCGCAAAAGACGGAAAAAGAATTGCTTAATGACGAAAAAGAGACCGTAGATGATATTAATTTTAAAGTTATAGGTCAAATTTTCTCGACATATGTTATAGTAGAAAAAGACGATGAAATGCTCTTGATAGACCAGCATGCGGCTCATGAAAGGCTTAAATACGAAGAAATTAAAAAGGAGCTTGAACAAAAGAAGGTATCGGCTCAGGATTTGTTAATTCCGGTTTCGGTAAAGCTGGCTCCGACAGAATATGAGGTGTTTTCGGAAAATAAAGAATTTTTGAACGAATTGGGTTTTGAAGCGGAGGATTTCGGAGAAAATACAATTGTTGTAAGAACAGCTCCGTCGTATGTGGAGTACGACGATATTGAACAGCTGCTGGTCGAATTGATTTCACAAATATCCGAAAATAAACAAAAACCGATGGCGCAAAAAACAGAATATGCGATATATACGATTGCCTGCAAGGCAGCTATAAAAGCGAATCATATTTTCGACCGAAAAGAGCTTGAAAATTTATGCGAGCGCGTGTTTGCTCTCGGCTCAATTAATACGTGTCCGCACGGCAGACCGATAACGGTATCGATGACAAAAAAAGAATTGGAAAAGGAATTTAAGCGAATTGTGTAGGTGATATAGTGAAAATACCGATTTTGATTGTTGCGGGAGCAACTGCCTCCGGAAAAACATCGCTTTCCGTAGAACTTGCAAAAAAATACAGCGGAGAAATCGTAAATGCCGACAGTATGCAGATTTATAAGGAAATGAATATCGGAACCGCAAAGCCGAATGAAGAGGAAAAAGCGGGAATAAAGCATTATCTGATGGATTTTTTAGACCCTCATGACAGCTACAGCGTTGCGGACTATGTGCAGGATGCGCATAAATGTATAGAAGAAATTGTCATTTCGGGAAAACTGCCGATAATAACCGGCGGTACAGGACTTTATATAAACTCTCTTGCGGATGATGTAGATTTTTCCGAGAAGCCGAAAAGCGCAAAAATAAAAGAGGAATTGACTGAAATACACAAAATCCACGGAGCGGAATATATGCATGATATGCTGAAAAATATCGACCCGCAAAGTGCCGAAAAGATACCAAAGGAAAATGTCAGAAGAGTAATCAGGGCGATAGAATACTATAGGGTAAACGGTATTACAATAAGTGAGCACAATCGCATGACAAAGCAAAAAGAGAGCCGATACATTCCGTTGATGCTTGCAATTTCATGGGACAGAGAAATTTTGTATAACAGAATTGAAGAACGTGTTGACATAATGCTTAAAAACGGACTTTTGGAAGAGGTTGAAGCCCTTTACAAAAAAGGGTTTAATAAAAAAATGCAATCGATGCAGGGAATAGGATATAAACAGCTTTTGGATTATTTCAGAGGTTTTTCGACTTTTGACGAAGCTGTCAGTATTATAAAAAGAGACTCAAGAAGATATGCAAAAAGACAGCTTACTTGGTTTAAAAGAGATAAAAGGATTAACTGGATTGACGCGAAATCCGATATTTTGAAAGAAGCGTGTGCATATACGGATGAGTTTTTATCGGAAAATAAACAAATTTTAAGAAAAATATAGACATTTTGATTAAAATATAGTAAAATATAGTTTAGATTTAAAAAAGCTTTAGGGCGGAAAGGCAAAAAATATGGAGAGAGTACAAAAGATTGCGCAGGCATTGTACGATAAAAAAGCAGAAAATATTGATATTTTGGATATAAGGGATTTAAGCCCGGTTGCGGATTATTTTATAATTTGCACATGTAATTCCACCACACAGGTAAAAGCATGTACCGATGAAGTGGAAGAGAAAATGGCGGAAGCAGGATTTTTACCGTCGCATAAAGAGGGTTACCGCGGAGGCAGCTGGGTTTTAATCGATTACGGAGACATAGTCGTTCATGTCATGCACAGAGAAGCAAGGGATTTTTATGCGCTCGAAAAAATCTGGGATGACGCCGAGCGTGTTAAGATTGATTTAAAATAGAAAGGGACGTAAAAATGTACAATTTTAAAGAAATCGAAAAAAAGTGGCAGAATAAGTGGGAAGAGGCGGATTGTTTTCATGCGGAAAACGGAAGCTCAAAACCGAAATTTTACGCAATGATAGAATTTCCGTATCCTTCGGGTGCGGGACTTCATGTCGGACATCCGAGAAGCTATACGGCGCTTGATATTATTGCAAGAAAAAGACGTATGCAAGGGTATAATGTGCTTTATCCGATAGGCTGGGACGCTTTCGGACTTCCTACGGAAAATTATGCGATAAAAAACAAAATTCATCCGAAAATAGTTACCGAAAAAAATATTGCTAATTTTAAGCGTCAGCTTAAAATGCTCGGTTTTTCATTTGATTGGGACAGAGAAATTAATACTACCGATCCGAATTATTATAAATGGACTCAGTGGATTTTTCTTAAATTGTTTGAGCACGGACTTGCGTACAAGCAGGAAATGCCGATAAACTGGTGTACAGGCTGTAAGGTAGGTCTGTCAAACGAAGAGGTTGTAAACGGAGTTTGCGAAAGATGCGGAAGCGAAGTTGTTCAAAGAAGAAAAAGTCAGTGGATGCTTAAAATAACCGAATATGCTCAAAGACTTATAGATGATTTGGATGATGTTGATTATATAGAAAAAGTAAAGACGCAGCAGAGAAACTGGATAGGACGTTCGGAGGGTGCAGAGGTTACCTTTAAGCTTACTACCGGTGATGAGATGGTTGTATATACAACCAGATGCGATACGCTTTTCGGAGCGACATATGTTGTCCTTTCTCCGGAGCATGACCTTGTTGCAAAGCTTTTGCCTCAGCTTGAAAATGCCCAAGAGGTGGAAGAATATATTAAAATGGCAAGCAAGAAATCGGAATTTGAAAGAACTGAGCTTGCAAAAGAGAAAACAGGAGCTATGTTAAAGGGCGTATATGCCATAAATCCGGTAAACGGAGCAAAACTCCCGGTTTGGATTTCCGATTACGTTCTTGTAACTTACGGAACGGGTGCTATTATGGCAGTTCCGGCACATGACAGCCGTGACTGGGAATTTGCGAAAAAATTCAATATGCCGATAATTGAGGTTGTTTCTGGCGGCAAAAATGTACAGGAAGAGGCATATACAGACGTATATAAGGGCAATATGGTAAATTCCGGATTTTTAAACGGACTTCCCGTAAAAGAAGCAATACCGACAATGATTAAATGGCTGGAAGAAAAAGGACTCGGCAAAAGAAAGGTCAATTTTAAATTGCGCGATTGGGTGTTCTCGCGTCAAAGATACTGGGGTGAGCCTATACCGCTGGTATATTGTGAAAAATGCGGTTGGGTAGCAATTCCGGAGGAGGAGCTTCCGCTTAAGCTGCCGGAAATCGAAACCTTTGAGCCGGGAGAAAACGGAGAATCTCCGCTTGCAAAAGCGACTGATTGGATAGAAACAACATGCCCGCATTGCCACGGTAAGGCAAAACGTGAAACGGATACGATGCCGCAGTGGGCAGGTTCAAGCTGGTATTTCTTACGATATATGGATCCTCATAACAATGACGCGCTTGCATCGGAGGAAGCACTTCGTTATTGGTCACCCGTTGATTGGTATAACGGCGGTATGGAGCATACCACACTTCATTTGCTTTACTCACGTTTCTGGCATAAATTCCTTTACGATATAGGTGTTGTTCCGACGAAAGAGCCGTATAAAATCAGAACATCTCATGGAATGATTTTGGGCGAAAATAACGAGAAAATGTCTAAATCAAGAGGAAATGTGGTCAACCCGGATGATGTTGTAAATGAGTTTGGCGCGGATGCGTTCAGAACATATGAAATGTTTATAGGTGCATTTGATCAGTCAACTCCGTGGTCACAGCAGGGACTTAAGGGATGCTACAAATTCATGGAAAGAGTTTGGAACTTGCAGGATATGCTCGTCGATGACGACAGTATTTCTCCCGAGCTTGAAAAAAGCGTTCATAAGACAATTAAAAAAGTCGGCGAGGATTATGAGCGAATGAAATTCAATACGGCGATTGCCGCAATGATGAGCCTTGTCAATGAATTTTATAAGCTCGAAAGAGTTACAAAAGGAGAATATAAAATACTTATAACTCTTTTAAATCCGGTTGCTCCGCATATGACAGAGGAGCTTTGGGCAAAATACGGAGAAGGCGGATTTTTATCTCTTGCAAAATGGCCTGAGTACGATGAGGATAAGACTGTAGATGATGAAATTGAAATTGTCATACAGTTGAACGGAAAAATCCGTGATAAAATGATGGTGCCGGCAAATCTTGACAAAGACGGTACGGAAAAAACCGTTATGGATTCCGATACTGCAAAAGAATTGACCGACGGAAAAACTGTTGTAAAGGTAATAGCTGTACCTGGTAAACTGGTAAATATCGTTGTAAAATAAAAAAACATTGCTTTGCTTTATAGCGGGGCTACCGTAGATTGAATACAGTATCATTTTTGCAAAACAGTGCTTTTTGCATGGCACTAATCCGAACACGTGCCTGCTCTTGTCTGCTGTTTTGCAGTTTTGCCCAATGATACCATTCTTTTGCGGCAGCCCTTTTAAAATTTTGCGGCAGTGTTATACAGCTGAAAATAGTTAATTTGTACGTGAGGGAAAAGAAGATGAAATATGCGAATTAATGCTTGATGACGGTACATGGCTCAGAATGCTCGCGGAAGATGCTGCTACAACGTTTGAGAGCTGGGGCAAAGATATAAAATGGAATTGTTCGTTGTTTCATTTGACCTTTTCTTACGGTGCATTGTTTTTAGCTGATATTGACCTTGCGAAATTATTTGAATAAATAAAGACACAAAAATATTTTGAGAATACAATATGATTTATAGGCAAAACATTTAATTTTTTTCGATAAAAAGCGATGTAATTTTTTAAATTATTGCGTATTGAAAAATTTTGTATTTTGCGGTATAATTTATATTATATCGAGCGGTGAAAAGCGTAAGTCCGGATAACGGACTTACGCTTTTTGTTGCTTAAAAAACGGAGGTAATCTTATGGAAAATCAAAATTTTTTAAAGAGTGAAAAATTGGGTAAATTAATGAAGCAGTACGCACTTCCTTGCATAATATCGCTTCTTGTCGGTGCTCTTTACAATATCGTGGATCAAATATTTATTGCAAATGCCGACTATCTCGCATCATTTGGAAATGCTGCCAATACGGTTGTTTTCCCGCTGACGGTAATAGCTTTGGCGATTGCTGTTATGATAGGTGACGGCTGCTGTGCGTTTTCAAGTATATGCCTTGGAAAAAAAGATTTCGGTGAAGCATCCGAAAGTGTCGGCAATTCGATAGTATGGCTGTTGTGGGAATTGTAATGAAAGTTTTTCAGATTGTGATTTCGATTGTTGTCGGTATGGCGGCAGGGTGCATTCCTATTGTCGGATATAACATGGGAGCCGGAGATAAAGGCAGAGTGAAAAAATTGTTTTCAATTCTCCTTTTTGCAGAGGGTTGTGTTGGCTTTGCTGCTTTGATAATTGCGGAAGTATTCCCGCATAACCTCATCGGAATTTTTGGTGCGGTGGGAGAAAGCATATATTATACAGACTTTGCCGTAAAATCATTCAGAATATATCTTTCAATGGTTGTGCTTGCTTGTGTGAATAAAGCGGTATTTATATTTCTTCAGGCTATGGGAAAAGCAGCTGCTTCAACTGCACTATCCATGATAAGAGAAGTTTTGCTCGGTGTTGGGTTTGTAATTATACTCCCGATGTTTTTAGGACTTGACGGCGTACTTTACTCGATGCCGGTGTCGGACTTATTAACGGCGGTTATTTCGGCTGTTATTGTTATAAATACTTACAGACAATTAAAATAATAAGCGGATGATTTATTAAAAATGTTTTTTCAACTCAAGTGTTGTATTTAGTTTACAAATTTCTAAAAAAAGTTGCATTATTATACAAAATATGTTATAATAAAAAAATGTGAATACAATTTATGAATTCTGGAGAGTCTCAGCTTTATGAGCGCCGAAGGTGTATGAAAAAATTTTTTCAATCTCTTAGGCAAAAGGACAGGGCTTAGTCGATTTCATCCGCAGTCTTTTTAACGGCATTGTATACTGATTGCTTTTTCTAAGGGTTTATGATGTGAAATTCATATGTAAATCGAAAAGGAGATGGTCAAAAAATGGAAGAATTGACAATGTTGGACAAAATTACAAAAGTCTTGGAGAATATCGACGGTTATGTATGGGGGATACCGCTGATTGTTCTTATTCTCGCTGTGGGAATTTTACTTACATCCAGAGTAAAATGTATTCAAGTACATAAGCTGCCTTTGGCACTTAAGTATATGTTTGACAACGAAGAGGACGGCGAAGGAGAAGTAACAAGCTTCGGCGCATTATGTACGGCATTATCGGCAACAATAGGTACAGGTAATATCGTCGGAGTTGCAACGGCAATTGCGGGCGGAGGTCCCGGAGCTTTGTTTTGGATGGAGCTTGCGGCATTTTTCGGAATGGCAACAAAATATTCCGAGGGATTGCTCGCAGTAAAGTACAGAGAAATCGGCAAAGACGGTAAAGTGCTCGGCGGACCTTTCTATTATATAGAGAAAGGTATGGGCGAAAATTGGAAATGGTTGGCAAAGATGTTTGCGATTTTTGCCGTTTTGGCAGGACTTTTGGGAATAGGTACAATAACACAGATTAACGGAATTACATCTGCTGTAAAGAATTTCTTTGACCCGTCTAATCAAATGATTGCTTTTTCAATAGGCGAAAATTCATATTCATGGGTAACGGTTATAGCGGGAGCTTTGGTTACGTTATTTACGGCATTGGTTGTAATCGGCGGAATAAAGAGAATTTCCAAGGTTTCGGAAATTATTGTTCCTTTTATGGCGGTGTTGTATGTTGTTTCATGTCTTATTCTTATATTTACCAATATAACAAAAATTCCGGACGCGATTGCTCTTATTGTTAAGAGCGCATTTGCTCCGAAAGCTGTATTTGGTGCGACAGCCGGAATAACAATAAAGCTTGCCATGCAAAACGGTATCGCAAGAGGTATTTTCTCTAACGAAGCAGGCTTGGGATCTGCACCGATTGCGGCAGCGGCTGCACAGACAAAAGAACCTGTAAGACAGGGTTTGGTCTGCATGACAGGGACTTTTTTTGATACTATTGTAATCTGTACAATGACTGGACTTTCAATAGTTCTTACAGGAGCATATAACGACGCTATGTCGGGAGCTCTTGAGGGTGCGGCGGTTACAACAAAAGCATTTACGGTAGGATTGCCGTTTACAAATTCGGTATGTGCATTTTTGCTTATGATAAGCTTGGTATTCTTTGCATTTACGACAATTCTCGGATGGGATTACTATTCGGAAAGATGCTTGCAATACCTTGTTGGAGACAGAAAAAATGCTCTCAGAGTATATAAAGTGCTTTACATATTGGCAGTTTTTGTGGGTCCGTACTTGACGGTATCGTTTGTTTGGACAGTTGCCGATATATTTAACGGTTTGATGGCACTCCCGAATTTAATTGCATTGGTTGCATTGAGCGGAGTGGTTGCAAACGAAACAAAGAAATATTTTGAAAGACATAATTTATAGTAAATTTGATTATTAGGCTGTAGCATTAAGGGGCGATTTGATGGATATTTTCAATATACTTGCCATGGTGGGCGGATTATCTTTGTTTTTATTCGGAATGAATATCATGGGAGAAGCATTGGAAAGCCGGGCGGGAAACAAATTACGTGTGCTGCTCGGTAAGATGACATCGAATAAAGCAGCCGGTTTTTTGACCGGCTGCGGTGTTACGGCTGTTATACAAAGCTCTTCGGCAACTACCGTCATGGTAGTCGGATTTGTAAATTCCGGTCTTATGAATTTGAAACAAGCAATCAATGTTATAATCGGTGCAAATCTCGGAACGACGATTACAAGCTGGATTTTGTCTTTGGGGGTTATCAGCGGAAATACGGTTTGGATAAATCTGTTGAAGCCTTCATCTTTTACACCTATTTTGGCTTTAATAGGTATTATATTCTATTTATTTTCAAAAAACACAAAAAAGAAAGATACAGGGTTAATACTTTTAGGTTTTGCTACATTGATGTTTGGGATGGAAACAATGTCGGGAGCTGTTTCGGGATTGGGTGAAAATCAGTATTTCAAACAGTTATTTACCATGTTTAAAAACCCGCTGCTCGGAGTTTTGGCAGGCACGGTTTTGACGGCAATTATTCAGTCAAGCTCAGCATCGGTGGGGATTCTGCAAGCCCTTGCGGTTACCGGAGGAGTATCGTACGGTGCGGCGATACCTATTATTATGGGACAGAATATCGGTACTTGTATCACTGCGATTATTTCGGCTGTCGGAGCAAATAAAAATGCTAAGAGGGCGGCTTTTGTACACTTGTCTTTTAATGTAATCGGAGCAACGGTACTTTTAATTGTTTATTCCGTAATACGAGCTGTTTTTAAACCTGCCTTGTTGGATGTTGCAACAAATCAGGTCGGTATTGCCATGGTGCATACGATATTCAATATCCTGTGTGTTATTATTCTTCTGCCGTTAACTTCACAGCTGGAAAAAATAGCGATGAATGTTATAAAAGATACAAATACTCCCGAGAAAACAGAAGAGCTTGATGACCGTCTTTTGGCAACGCCTTCTCTTGCAATAGAGCAATGCAGGCATGTTGCGTGGGACATGGCTCGGCGTTCGGTAAGAGCGTTAAAAAACAGCTTAATTACATTTTCCGACTATTCAAAGGAACTGGATGAAAAAATCAGAAGAGATGAAAAAATTACCGACCATTATGAAGATATTCTCGGCACCTATCTGATAAAATTAAGTTCGCTGAAATTAAGCAGGGAAGACAGCGAAGAGGCAACGGAGCTTTTAAAAATAATAGGAGATTTTGAAAGAATTTCCGACCATGCCGTAAACATTTTAAAATCTTCGATAGAGCTGAGAGAAAAAGAATTAACTTTAACAAAAACGGCTATGGATGAATTGCAGGTTATATTCGCTGCAATAAATGAAATTCTTGATTTGTCTCTCGATTCATTTAAAAACGGAGATGTTAAGGAGGCTTTTTGTGTTGAGCCTTTGGAACAGGTTATAGATATTTTAAAGGAAAAGCTCAGAACAAGTCATATCCTCAGAATGCAGCAGGGAGAATGCAGCATAGAAGTGGGATTTGTCTGGGCAGACTTGCTTACAAATCTGGAAAGAACTTCAGACCATTGCTCAAATATTGCGGGATGTATTATCGATACAAAGCAGCATAATCTGAATTTGCATGAGTCCTTGAAGAAGACGAAAAAAAGCAGCGCGGAATATGATAATATGTTCAAAATGTATGCGCAGAAATATAAAATATAAATTCTTTGACATTTTAATTGCGGACAAAGAATATTATTTAACAGTGCAAAATATTTTGTGGGGAGTGATATTCTTTGAAAAGAATTTTAATTGTTATTTTTGGCATATGCTTTCTTACATCATCGTATGCTTTCGCCTCGGAGCCTTTGCCGGGACTTAATGCAAAATCAATGATTTTAACGGAAGCTTCAAGCGGAGAAATTCTGCATGAATATAATGCTGATGAAAAGCTGCCGATTGCAAGTGTTACAAAAATTATGACAATGCTTTTGATTATGGAAGCTCTCGATGACGGAAAAATATCTTATGACGATATGGTTCCGGTAAGCGAAAGGGCAATGAGTATGGGCGGCTCGACTATGTTTTTGGAAACAGGCGAACAGCTGGCGGTAAGCGATATGCTGAAAGGCATTGCCGTAGCGTCCGCAAATGACGGAGCGGTGGCAATGGCTGAATATATTGCCGGAAGCGAAGCGGCATTTGTAGAAATGATGAATGATAAAGCAAAGGCATTGGGCATGAAAAATACAAATTTTGTAAACACTAACGGCTTAGATGATGATAATCATTATTCGACGGCACGTGACGTGTCGCTTATGTCGAGAGAACTTATAAAACATAAGAAAATATTTGAATATACAACAATTTGGACCGATTCGCTGCGAGACGGAAAATTTCAGCTTGCGAATACAAATAAATTGATAAGGTTTTACAGCGGTGCAAACGGTCTGAAAACCGGATCCACATCAAAAGCGATGTGCTGCATATCCGCAACAGCCGAAAGAGACGGGATGCAACTGATTGCGGTAGTCCTCGGTGCACCGACATCAAAAGAAAGATTTGCGGCGGCACGCGGACTTCTGGATTACGGATTTGCAAATTATTCGGTACGCAAGCTTGCCGAAAAGAATGAAGAAATATGCAGGATATCGGTTATGAAAGGAAAGTCCTCGGAAATACCGGTTGTTGTTCCTGAAGAGTGCAGCTTGCTTTTAAAAAAGGGAATAAAAGATGAATTCGAAAAAAAGATTGATTTGCCTGATAGTCTGTATGCTCCCGTAGAAAAAGGAGAGCAGGTAGGCACTATTGAATTTTATATAGACGGAGAACTTAAGAAAAAAGCTGATTTATCAGCAGGAGAGAGTGTTCAAAAGAAAAATTATTTTTGTTTTTTGGCAGATGCTTTCGCAAAATTGATTTCGTGTTAAAAAAAGTCGAAAAATAGCTGAAAATAGTACTTGACATTTTGGAAGATGTATGCTATAATCAAAATATAATAAAGGCTGTGACGAAGACGGTCGGGAAGTTGTATTTTTAGAGAGTCGGTGGATGCTGCAAACCGATAATACGCTTCTCAAGTACCTATCACTTCCGAGCCGAAACACTGAAAGGATGCTTGCTTATTAGGTGTTTTCGTGAGTGCTGCGTTAATGCAAAGGGCTTGATAGAGCCTGAGAGGGGTATTCTCTTTAATAGGAGAATGCAATTTGAGTGGTACCGCGGGTGTTATATAACCCGTCTCAAAGTTTTATTTTGAGACGGGTTTTTTGTATGGCAAAAACATTGCAAAAAAAAACTAAAAATTGCAGAAAGGCAGGAGAAGATTAATGAGTCAGCAAAACATGCAGGAACAATTAAAAGAGGTGGCTCAAAGAATTAAAAGTATTCGTGAAATATTCGGTTTTTCGGTAGAGGAAATGGCGGAAAAAACCGATGTAACCCCCGAAGAATACGTTGAATTTGAAAGCGGAACAAAGGATTTCAGTTTTACTTTTATTTATAAGTGTGCCAAATCGTTCCAGGTTGACCCTACGGAGCTTTTGCAGGGAACAAGCCCGACGCTTACAAGCTACAATATAACAAGAAAAGGCGGAGGGCTGCCGATTACAAGACTTAAAGGTCAGGTATACAAAAACCTGGCGTCTATGTTTAAAAACAAAATGGCGGAGCCGTTTTGGGTTAAAATTCCGTATAACGAAAACGGTATAATGAAAACGACAACTCACGCGGGACAGGAATTTGACATTGTTATAAAAGGTACTCTTAAGGTGAGTATTGACGGTAACGAAGACATTTTGCACGAAGGTGACACGATTTATTATAACAGCTCCGAGCCTCACGGATTAATGGCAATCGGCGGAGAAGATGTTGAAATTTATGCAATTGTTTTAAATAACGGTGAAAATATCGATATAACCGAAGTGCATGAAGAGCTTAAAGAAGCTCACAGAGAAGATCAGCCTGCAACGAGTATTTATAAGAGATTTGTAATTACCGAAAAGGATGAGAAAAAGCGTCTTAAGAAAATCGCTTTTAAGGATGAAGATAAATTTAATTTTGCATTTGATATTGTGGATGAGCTTGCTAAAAAATGTCCGGACAAGCCTGCAATGTATTATATATCGAACGATAAAAAGGAAAAGGTATTTACATTTGCTGATATAAGCAAATATTCATCAATGACAGCTAATTATTTCTCTTCGCTCGGTATAAAAAAAGGCGACAGAGTAATGCTGGTATTAAAAAGACATTATCAATTTTGGTTTTCTATACTTGCACTTCACAAAATCGGAGCAATTGTTATTCCGGCAACAAATCAGCTTGTGGAGCATGATTTTGATTATCGGTTTAAAGCTGCCGGGATTTCGGCAATTGTTTGTACGACCGACGGAGATGTCGCAAATCAAGTGGATTTGGCTGCGCGTAATTGCCCGGATTTAAAATTAAAAATTGCAGTGGGTGAAAAGCGTGAGGGGTGGCACGATTTTAACGGCGAACTGACAAGATACAGCGATGTTTATAAAAGAACCGAGGATTCGGCATGCGGCAGCGATATTATGCTCATGTTCTTTACTTCGGGAACTACAGGCTATCCGAAAATTGCCGAGCATAACCATAAATACCCGCTTGGACATTTTGTTACCGCAAAATATTGGCATAATGTAAATCCCGACGGAATACATTTTACAATTTCCGATACAGGCTGGGGAAAAGCACTTTGGGGCAAGCTTTACGGACAATGGATGTGTGAGGCTGCGATATTTGTATATGACTTTGACAGATTTAAGGCGGAAGATATTCTTCCTATGTTTGCGAAATATCATATCACTACTTTCTGTGCACCGCCGACTATGTACAGATTTTTCATAAAAGAAGATTTGTCAAAATATGACCTTTCTTCTCTTGAATATTGTACTGTTGCGGGAGAAGCGTTGAATCCGGAGGTTTATGAGCAATGGAAAAAGGCAACCGGATTGCAGCTTATGGAAGGCTTCGGACAGACCGAAACAACGCTTACCGTTGCGAATTTGAGAGGAATGATTCCAAAGCCCGGCTCAATGGGTAAACCGAATCCGATGTATGACGTTGATATTGTCGATTCGGACGGAAAGAGCGTTGGAATAGGTGAAACGGGTGAGATTGTAATTCATACCGATAAGCATATCCCATGCGGACTTTTCAGCGGATATTATATGGACAAGGAAAAAACAGACGAGGCTTGGCATGACGGAATGTATCACACAGGTGATACCGCGTGGCGTGATGAAGACGGATATTTCTGGTATGTCGGCAGAATTGATGATGTTATCAAGTCCTCCGGTTATCGTATCGGACCTTTTGAGATAGAAAGCGTCATCATGGAGCTTCCATACGTTCTTGAATGTGCAGTTACTCCGGTACCCGACCCGATCAGAGGTCAGGTTGTAAAAGCAAGCATTGTTCTTGTTAAAGGCAATGAGGGAACAGATGAATTAAAGAAAGAAATTCAGGATTATGTAAAGCATCATACAGCTCCTTATAAATATCCGCGTGTTGTTGAATTTATGACAGAACTTCCGAAGACGATAAGCGGTAAGATAATAAGAGCCGAACTCAGAAAAAAAGATATGAAGGAATAATACGGAAAAGAGGAATTGGCATTTATGAAGATTATTGACGCACACGCACATATATTTCCTCCAAAAATATCCGAAAAGGCCGTAAAATCAATAGGTGATTTTTATGAAATTTCTATGACCTCAGACAAGGGGACATCAGAGGCTTTAATAGAGTCGGGAAAACAAATCGGAGTTGAAAAATACCTTGTTTTTTCGACAGCGACAAAACCGGAACAGGTTGAAAGTATCGACAGATTTATTATTTCGGAGTGCGAAAAGCACTCCGAATTTCTGGGATTGGGGACTATGTTCATAGGCTATAAGGATTTTGAAAAAGAAATAAAATTCTTAAAAGGCAATAATATAAAAGGAATAAAGCTTCATCCGGATTTTCAGCATTTTGCTTTTGATGATAAAGAGCTTTATCCGATTTTTGAGTGTCTTAAAGAAAATAATATGTTTGTTCTTACTCATAGCGGTGACAAGCGATATAAGTTTTCAAATCCCGATAAAATTGCGAGAGTCGCACAAGATTTCCCGGGGCTTAAAATCATAGCGGCTCATTTTGGCGGATGGTCGGAATGGGAAGCGGCAAAAAAGCTGCCCAAGCTTGAAAATCTATATTTTGATACAAGCAGTACGCTTGGTATGGGCGGAAAAGAAACAGCGATTAAAATTTTTGATAAGTTTGATAAAACGCATTTCTTTTTCGGCACGGATTTTCCGATGTGGGGACATAAAGATGAATTTGAAAGGTTTATGGAGCTTAAGCTTTCGGATAAAGTGCGGGAGGATATACTGTATAATAATTTTGCAAAATTTTACGGGCTTTTTTAAAGCCCGTAAAACAATATAATTTAAAATTAAAGCCTAAGGCTATATTCCGTAGATGATGTCAGAAGCCGCAACAAGACAAGCTATAATCGAGATAATTATATTAATTACGGTGAATAATACAATGTTGCCGTTTTGCCCGTTTTCATGCCATCGGCGTATCATTTTGATAAAAATGAGTGCTATTCCGCAGACTGCTGCGGGCATAATATAAAGTCCGAGTAATCCGCCGGCTTGTTTTGTGTTTTTCAGAATAAAATCAAGAATAATGACATAATATGCAATTCCGAATACAATTCCGAAAGCAAGTTGAGAATATCTCGAATTAAGCATTTTTAATATAAATTCAATCATATATATAATCCACCTTGCAAATTAGTATGTTTGTATTAAAATCAAAGCAACGCATGTGCTCAACTATGATTATATAATAAGTTGCTTGTTTTGTCAAGTCCGGTTGCTTTTAAGAGTTATAATGCCGACTTCGGGACGGTTGAATACTCGCGGAAGCGGAATGGGATTTCCAAGGCCGCGGTTTACAATCATTACAGTTTTACCGTATTTGAACATTCCTGCGGTGTACTTAGGAAAAATAATTCTTTCTCCGCCGGAAAGGCTTGATAGCGGTGCACAAACTCCTCCGATGAAAGGAAGGCGTATTTGTCCTCCGTGCAGATGACCGGACAGAATAAGATCAAAACCGAAATTTTTTACGGTATCGAGCAGATTGGCGCGATGAAAAAGAAATATTTGATATTCCTCCAATACCGAAAAATATTTGAGGTATTCGGTTGCTTTTTCGGCTGGATTGACCTTGGTAAAAACATCCTGCATACCGGAAATGATTATATGTTTTCCGTTTTTGTAGAGCTTAAAATATTCATTTTCAAGAAAGTAAGCACCGGCTTCGCGGCATTGTTTTACATATTCATGAAAATCGGTACGCCATGTATCGTGATTCCCGGAAACAATGAAACACGGGGCAATTTTTGTAAGATGTGAAATGAGTTTGACAGCGGGAAGATAAGTATCTTCTTTTTTATCGGAGGTCATATCGCCGCTCATACAAATAATGTCGGGCTTTTCAATCGTCAAAATTTCGTATAATCCGTCGGCGGGACCGTTATGATAATCGGAAATATGGGCAATTTTGAAATTGTCAAACTCAATCGGAAGCTTTTCGGAGGAAACAGTATATTTTGAAACCTCGATGCTTGTGTCAAGAGCCTTTGCGGCAGTAAAGAGAAATGCGCTGCCGAGCATGAGTTTTAATGATTTTTTCATTTATTCACACAACTTTCAAAACAAAATTATATGCATATAGTATTTTCTGTATATATTATATCATTAATTTATAAAAAAGACAAGATAAAGGAAGATAAAAATGAGTAATAAATTAAAAGGAAATTTGATTTTACTTTTTACTGCAATAATATGGGGCAGCGGTTTTGTGTGCCAAAGTATAGGCATGGAGCATATCGGAGCAAATACGTTTATGGGTCTCAGAACTCTTTTGGGGGCTGTAGTATTGCTTCCGCTGGTATTTTTCGGTAGTGGAAAAGAAAAAGACAAAAAAAAATCCGACGATGAAAAAACATTAATAAAGGGCGGAATAGTATGCGGCACGATTTTATGTATAGCAAGTACCGTTCAAACAATAGGCATAAAATATACGACCGCTGCAAACTCGGGATTTATTACGGCGATGTACATAATCTTTGTCCCTTTTCTGGGATTATTTCTCAAAAAAAAGGTTGGAATGCGTACATATATAGGAGCATTTCTGGCACTTGTGGGACTTTATATGCTGTCGGTTGCGGGTACGGATTTTAAACTTAACAAAGGCGACTTGCTGACGCTTTTATGTGCGGTTATGTTTTCTTTTCATATTATGGCTGTTGATTATTTCTCTCCGAAAACAGACGGGGTTAAGCTTTCCTGCATTCAGTTTTTTGTATGCGGAATAATAAATGTTATACTTATGTTTATTATAGAAAAACCGAGTATTTCAGTAATAAAAGAATGTTGGGTCGCGATTGTTTATTCGGGAATATTCTCCTGCGGTATAGGCTATACTTGTCAGATTTTGGGGCAAAAATATACCGACCCGGCTCCTGCGGCAATTATCATGAGTATGGAATCTGTTTTTGCGGCAATCGGCGGATTTTTAATTCTGCACGAAACTCTCGGAATTGTAAAAATTATCGGATGCGTAATTATGTTTGCGGCTATTGTTATAGTCCAATTGCCGAAAAAAAGCAAAGAATAAAAATAATTATAACCAAAAAAAGTGCATATTATCACATAATAAACCACCAATCAACAAATTTTTTAAAAAGTTTTCCAAAAACTATGGAAATTTTTTTGAAAATGAGTTATAATATTATAATAGGTGGTTTTTGTGCTGCCAATTAAAGTTTTTTTTCGGAGTGTGAATAAGAAAATGAATGATATTCTTGAAATATTGGATAAAAACGGTCCAAAAATCACAAATGAACAGATTGCCCATATGACCGGAAAGACCGAAGAGGAGGTTGCTTCGGAAATTGCAGCTTTGGAGAAAAAAGGAGTAATATTCGGCTACAGAACAATGATTAATTGGGAAAAGACGGATAAGGAAATTGTTTCCGCAATAATTGAATTGAGAGTTACTCCGCAAAGAGGCGAAGGGTTTGACACAATTGCAAAAAGAATATATAAGTATCCTCAGGTAAAATCGGTATATCTTATGTCATCAGGGACTTATGATTTGGCTGTTATGATAGACGGAGCAAGCATGAAGGAGATAGCTATGTTTGTCGCCGAAAAACTGGCGACAATGGATACTGTAATAAGTACCTCAACTCATTTTGTCCTTAAAAAATATAAGGAGAACGGCTTCTTGTACGAAGATGACGAGAAGGACAGCCGTCAGGTGATAACGCTATGAAAAATTATGAAGATTTAATACTGAAAAAAGTGCAGGATATTCCGCCGTCGGGGATAAGAAAATTTTTTGATATTGTTGCGACTATGGAGGATGCTATTTCCCTCGGAGTGGGTGAGCCGGATTTTGCAACGCCGTGGGCAATTCGTGAAGCGGGAATTTATTCGCTTGAAATGGGGCGTACATTCTATACCGCAAATGCCGGTCTCCAGGAATTAAGAGACGAAATTTGTAATTATACAAAACGAAAATACAACATTGAATATGACCCTAAAAAAGAGGTTTTGGTAACGGTTGGAGGAAGCGAAGCGATAGATCTTATGATACGCTGCTTTGTCGGAAAAGGAGATGAAGTTTTAATTCCCGAGCCTTGCTTTGTTTGTTATAAACCGTGTACATTGCTTGCGGGGGGCATTCCCGTTACAATACAAACAAAGGAAGAAAACAGCTTCCGGCTTATGCCGGATGAGCTAAAAGAAAAGATAACCGACAAAACAAAGCTGTTGATTTTGCCGTATCCGAATAATCCTACCGGTGGAATAATGTCATATGATGACCTTTGCGCTATTGCTGAAGTATTAAAAGATACCGATATTATGGTACTTTCGGATGAAATATACGGAGAGTTGATATATTCGGAAAACGGTCATACTCCGTTTTCGACAATTCCGGGCATGAGAGAAAGAACGGTAGTTGTAAACGGATTTTCAAAGGCTTTTGCAATGACCGGTTGGAGACTTGGATATGCACTCGGTCCGGCACCTGTAATAAAGCAAATGATAAAGGTTCATCAGTACGGAATTATGTCCTCCCCGACAACAAGTCAGTTTGCTGCGATAGAAGCACTTAAAAACTGTGACGAAGACGTTGAAGAGATGCGGCGCGAATATAATTACAGACGTAAATTTATTGTTGACGGATTCAGAGAAATGGGACTTTCGTGTTTTGAGCCGTTGGGCGCATTTTATGTATTTCCGTCAATAAAATGTACCGGGATGACAAGCGAAGAATTTTGCGAACGTTTGTTGATGGAGCAAAAAGTGGCGGTTGTACCCGGAACGGCATTCGGTGAGAGCGGTGAAGGCTTTATAAGGTGCTCGTATGCGTATTCTATAGAACAAATTTCCGAAGCGGTAAAGAGAATAGGCGAATTTGTAAAGAAATATAAAAATAGTGCAGATGTTCCGCACATCTGAGGCGGTGGGTTATATTTCGGAATTTCAGCGGGAGTTTTAGTATTCCGCTGAAGTTCTGAGGATTTGATGCTCACATTTTACAGGTTGCAATCTCTCCTTGCGAACAAAGCGGGAGCGTTACTGAACCGGAAAATACAGATAGCTGTAAAATGCGGATTTTACAATTATCAACTGAAAAAATATAATTATTTGGAGGAACTTAAAAATGGCAACAAAGTATATCTTTGTAACAGGCGGAGTGGTTTCGGGACTCGGAAAGGGTATAACGGCGGCTTCTTTGGGCAGACTTTTAAAAGCAAGAGGATTTAAAGTGACAATGCAAAAATTTGACCCGTATATCAATATGGACCCGGGTACAATGAGCCCTTATCAGCATGGCGAGGTATTTGTTACCGATGACGGTGCCGAAACAGACCTTGATTTGGGACACTATGAAAGATTTATAGATGAAAATTTGAGTATTAATTCAAATGTTACAACCGGAAAAATATACTGGTCGGTAATCACAAAGGAAAGAAGAGGCGATTATGAGGGGAAGACCGTACAGGTAATACCTCATATCACAAATGAAATCAAATCGCGTGTTTACCGTGTTGCTCAGCAGCAGCAAACCGATATTGTTATTACCGAAATCGGAGGAACTGTCGGTGACATTGAAAGTACTCCTTACCTTGAGGCAATCAGACAGGTATCTACAGAAGTTGGAAAAGAAAATTGTATGTACATACATTTAACACTTGTTCCTTGCATTACCACTTCCGGAGAACAAAAATCAAAACCGACACAGCACAGTGTAAAGGAGCTTTTAAGCCTTGGTATACAGCCTGATATGATTGTTTGCCGCACAGAAAAACCTCTTGAAGAGGGATTGACAGGTAAAATCGGTCTTTTTTGTAATATTTCCGAAGATTGCGTAATACAAAATCTTGACCTTGACACACTGTATGAAGTACCGCTTGCGCTTGAAGAAGAAGGATTTGCAAAAATGGTTTGTAAGCGTCTCGGTCTTGAAGACAGAACTCCGGATTTGGCGGATTGGGAAAAAATGGTCAATACAGTAAAAGAACTTATGACCGGAAACAAAGATGAAGTAACAATTTCTTTGGTCGGCAAGTATGTGGCGCTCCACGACGCATATATAAGTATTGTGGAATCCTTAAAGCACGGCGGAATTGAAAACTTCTGCAATGTCAATATTAATTGGATAGATTCTGAAAAAGTTACTCCGGATACTGTTGATGAATTTTTGAAAAATTCAGACGGTATATTGGTTCCGGGTGGTTTCGGTAACCGAGGTATAGAGGGAATGATTGTTGCGGCTCAGTATGCGAGAGAACACAATATCCCTTATTTCGGAATATGTCTCGGTATGCAGATAGCTGTTATCGAATATGCAAGAAATGTACTCGGACTTGACGGCGCGAACAGCTCCGAAATAAATCCGGAAACAAGCTATCCTGTAATAGACCTCATGCCCGAGCAGCAGGATGTTGAGGACTTGGGCGGTACGATGAGACTCGGACTTTATCCGTGTAAGCTTACTCACGGAACTCTGGGACAAAGTATATACGACAGTGATTTAATATACGAAAGACATCGCCATCGTTATGAGTTTAATAACAAATTCAGAAACCTTGCAGAGGAAAAAGGACTTGTAATTTGCGGACAATCTCCTGACGACCGACTTGTTGAAATGGTAGAAGTTCCGGCAAATAACTGGCATTTGGGAGTGCAGTTCCATCCTGAATTTAAATCAAGACCGAATCGTGCACATCCGCTTTTCAAATCATTTATAAAAGCAGCACTTGATTGTCAAAAAAATAATTAATAACTAAAACAGCCGCATTGTCACAATTCGAACAATGCGGCTGTTTACGGATATTTAATCTTTGTTTTCCTCGGACGGCAGTTTCCCCATGATTTTTTTATATGTTCTTGTAAAATATGATTGGTTTTCAAAGCCGCAGTTATGAGAGGTTTCGCTTACGCCAAGTCCGCTGCAAAGCATTGAGCGTGCTTGTATACATCTTATGTAATTAAGATATGCAATCATGGAAAGACCGGTATTTTTCTTAAACTCTCTCGAAAAATATGCTCTTGACATTCCTACATGCTTTATTATTTCATCAACGGTTATATTATTGCTGAAATTTTCTTTTATGTAAATAATTGCCTGCTTTACTTCATCTGCGGCAAAGGTTTTCGGCTCACTGTCGGAGACATAATTCTCCGAAATGTATATAATAATATCCAGTGTTTTTGCTCGGATTTTTGCTTCGTATAAATTCCCTTTTTTCTCAAAATATTCGTTAATTTTTCGGAATTTTCTTTCAAGCTTTGAAGCGTTGCTTATATAAGGTGCGAAAAATTTATTTTTAATTTCAATTCCGTTTTTTTTGAAAAAACCGGTATCGATAATCAGGCAATAATATTCAATATTTGTGTCGGTGCTTACACTGTGAAAACAGTCGGTGTTTACTATAACCAAATCCCCGGCTTTAACTTTGTAGGTTTCGCGGTTGTATTTTACGCTGCCCTGTCCTTTTATAAAAAAAAGTAATTCCGGATTTTCATGCCAGTTTCCCGGTGCATCAATTGTATTGTATTCGCTTTCTAATTCAATATGATGGAAAATGAAAGGCAAAAGCTTATTTTCCAATTTGTGATTTTCATATTCGTAATTCAAAATATCCCTCCGTAAAAAAGCACAATTGTGTCAAAAAAAGTCATAATAAGTTATTGATAATTTCCTGTTTTTAGTATACAATAAACTTGCAAATAAGTCAATAGGAGATGATTAAATGTTAAAAATAGGTGCAATAACAGATTCTTTTCGCACTGATACAAAAAGTGCAATATTAAAAGCAGCTCAAATCGGTGCGGAGGGCATACAAATGTATGCAACAAAGGGAGAAAACGCCCCTGAAAATTTAAAAGGAGCAAAAAGACGCGAGCTTTTGGATTTTGTGAAATCAAACGGACTTGTTTTTTCGGCAATTTGCGGAGATTTGGGACAGGGGTTTGGGAATAAAGAAAAAAATCCCGCGCTTATTGAAAAATCAAAACGTATTCTGGATCTTGCAAAAGAGCTTGAATGTGATATTGTCACAACTCATATCGGCGTTGTACCGAGCGACAGCTCACATGACAGATACAAAATTATGCAGGAGGCATGCTTTGAATTGAGCCGATATGCGGACGAATTAAATTCGCATTTTGCTATAGAAACAGGACCCGAGCCTGCAAAGACATTGAAGGGATTTTTGGATTCTTTAAATTCTCACGGCGTGGCGGTTAACCTTGACCCCGCAAACCTTGCAATGGTAGTGGGTGACGATGCGGTAGAGGCAGTTCATACTCTCGGAGATTATATAGTTCATACGCATGCTAAAGACGGAATTATGCTTTCACCGTGCAATCCCGAAATTGTTTACGGAGTTATCGAGCATGAAACCTTTGCCGAACAAGCACCGTCTTTTGAAGAAGTTCCTCTCGGTGAGGGAAGCGTTGATTTCCCGAATTATATAAAAGCCTTAAGGGAAGTGGGGTATGACGGATTTTTAACAATTGAGCGCGAATGCGGAGAAGACCCCGCAAAAGATATAAAAAATGCAGTTGATTTTCTGAAAAAATTATTATAAAAAACAGGAGGAAAAAATAATGGATAAGGTTAGAATTTTAATGATTGGCGCGGGCAATATTGCAAATACACATTTGGAATCTTACAAAAAAAATGATGAAGTGGAAATTGCCGCTATATGTGATATTAACGAATCAAGACTTAAAGAAACTGCCGATTTGTTCGGCATTGAAAAAAGGTATACTTCGGTTGAAGAAATGCTTAAAAATGAAAATGCGGATGCAGCGGATGTCTGCGTTTGGAATTGCAGCCATGCGGATTGCACAATTGCGGCGCTTAATGCGGGACTTCATGTCCTTTGCGAAAAGCCTATGGCATACAATACAGAACAAGCAATAAAAATGAATGAAGCGGCGAAAAAGAACGGCAAGCTTTTGATGATAGGGTTTGTACGCCGTTTCTTAAATATCACGAAAGTCGTTAAAGAATTTGTTGACGCGGGCGATTTGGGCGAAATTTATTATACAAAAGCAACCTGTACCCGCCGTCACGGCAATCCCGGCGGATGGTTTTCAAACAAAGCTCTTTCGGGCGGCGGACCTGTAATTGATTTGGGTGTACATATTATCGACCAATCGCGTTGGCTCATGGGCAATCCGAAGCCGGTATCTGTTTATGCGGCAACTTTTGATAAACTCGGCAGACGTGACAATCTTAAAACTGATGTAGGTTGGTCACCGAAGGATGCAAAACCGACAGATATATGTGATGTTGAAGATTTGGCATCCGCACTTATAAGATATGACAACGGTGCCGTAACATCATTGGAGGTAAGCTTTGCCAAAAACGGTGACGGTGAATATAAAAATGAATTTTTCGGTACAAAGGGCGGCGCATGCTTTACAGATGAAGATTTGAAATTGTACGGTGAAATGAATGATTATATGGTGGATATTACTCCTACAATCAGCAATCTGAAAAATGATGAACATTTCTTTGACGGTGAAATGAATCATTTTGTTGACTGCATAAAGGGTCGTGCAACATGCAAGGCTCCAGCGGAGGACGGAGTTGAAATAATGAAAATACTTGACGCTATTTATGAATCGGCACGCACAGGTCATGAAGTAATTTTGAAATAACGGAGATGAAAAAATATGAAAATTTCTGTAAGCTCTTATTCTTTCAGCCAAATTATTTCAAGCGGTAAAATTACTCAGGCGGATACGCCCGAAGAAGCACGTAAAATAGGTTTTGATGCAATTGAATTTACCGATTTGGCAGGAGAAGATTATGATGCTCAGGCGGAAAATGCAATAAAAATAAAAGAAAAGTGCGATAAGCTCGGTATGGAGATAAGCGCATATACAATTTATGCGAATTTGTACCAACCTGACACAATCGACACCGAAACGGAAAGAATAAAAAAACAGCTTGATATAGCAAAAATTTTGGGTGTACCGGTTTTAAGACATGACGCATGCTGGTCACTCGGGAAAAGAAGCTTTGGACTAATGCTTCCGGATATAGCCGCAGCAGCGAGAAAAATAACCGAATATGCAAAAACACTCGGTATAAAAACTTGTGTTGAAAATCACGGTTATATTGCACAGGACAGCTATAGAATGGAACAGCTTTTTAACTGTGTAAACCATGAAAATTTCGGACTCTTGGTAGATATGGGCAATTTTGTATGTGTTGATGAAGATTCGGCATCGGCAGTATCTCGGCTTGCACCCTGTGCTGTTCATGTGCATGCCAAAGATATGTATGTCTTTGACGGCAATGTTTCTCATGGCTCGTTTACCAGAGGCGGCAATAAATTCGAAGGAGCTGTGATAGGAGAGGGAATAATCCCTATTGAACAGGATGTCAGAATTTTAAAGCTTGCCGGTTATGACGGAACGATTTCCATAGAATATGAGGGAAACCGTGATTGCATTGAAGGCATAGTTGAAGGACGAAAATATTTAAAAGCTGTTATTGAAAAAGTAGAAAAACAGTTTGACAATAAATAAATTGTTTTTAAAAATTTTAAATCGCCGCCGTTTGCCTTTCACGGTAAACGGTGGTTTTTGTATGTAAAACAAACAAAAAGCCGCACATCTTGTGCGGCTTCTACGGAATTTAATTCCGATTTTTTTAAAGATATACCCCATACAGACCGTGCCGAAAACTATATTTCTTACCTGCATAAGCAGGTGGGTTATTACCCGAATGTTTTATATGTCCACTGGCAATCCGAAAGGAAAGGAGGCGTATATGCCACATTCGGAGTGAAAGTCCCGAATAAGAAGTGTTGGTAAAAAATGATAGTAAGTACACGTGAATTACAGGGCTTTATCCAATATGAATATAATACCACATTTTATACAAAAAAGCAAGTGTTTTTATATTACATCCATGTTACATTTTAATGAAAAAGTTATTTATTTGCTTCTTCATCGCGTCTTAGAAATTCGTTGAAAGCAGCCTCAAGCTCATCCTCGTCTTCAACGTTAACTAAAGACATGTCTTCATCTGTTTCACCGGTTACGACTTTCATAATCAAAACTTCGTCGGTTTCTTCGCCCTCCGGCATAACTTCAAGAAGTGCAAAATATGTTTCATCGTTAAATTCATAAACATCTATTGCTTCAAATTCAATTGTATTGCCGTTTTCGTCTTCAAGCATGATGATATTTTCATCCATAGGTTTCACCTCATTTTTTTGTAGTAAGATGTACAGAAATTGTACTTTCTTCGTTAGTATATCAATAATTTTGATTTAATACTCTATATATTGTAATATAAATATTTGCGCTTGTCAATACATTTGGAATTATTCGTAGAAATTTTTGCTTTTTATTAATTGACAATTTATACTGTTTATGATAAAATTATCTGCAATAACAGTTATCGTTTAATTTATATTGTAATTAATGATGCGAGAAACGGGAGATGTTCATATGAAGAATTTAAGCAATTTTCGATGGTTAGTAAAACAATCTAAATATAGCTTGAATATTTTGTGCATTATTCCTTTAGTATGTTTTGTTTCAAGCTTATGCAATATAGGCATCTCTATGATATTTAAGGGTTATATGGATATTGCATCCGGCGAAAATTCGATAACTTTTCTGCAAATGACTGTATTTTCTCTTTCTGTTATAATTGTATTTGCATTAACCCAAATCGCGTCATCGGTGTTAGAAGGTTACAGTTACAGTAAAACAGAAAAAGGGTTAAGAGTATCTTTGATTGAACAAATAATCAAGAAACAATTGCTTAAACTTAATGAAATGCACACAGGAGAAATTCAAAACAGACTTACTACCGATGTTGCCGAAGTTTCAAATTTTTACATACAGCTGTTCGGTCAAATGAGCGGAGTGTTTTTTACATCTTTGCTTGCTATTATTTCATTGTTTATACTTAATTGGAAGATAACATTGATTTTTTTGATTGTCATTCCTTTATTGACTATGCTCATATCATTTTTTTCGCCTAAACTTCAAAAGGCGGCGGAAATCGATTCTAAAAATGAAGATGTCAACAGAAGTTATATGCAAGAATTATTGACACTTTTACCGCTATATCAGGTATATTCTATGGGAAAAATTGTTGGAGAGTATACAAAGTCTCTTTATGAGAAAAAAACAACAAGTAAAGTAAAACTTTCATTTTTAGAGGGGAATTTCGGATTCTTAAACAGTTTGATGAGTTTTGGTATATTCATCATTACCAGTGCGGTAGGTGCTTATTTTGTAAAAACAGGTGAAAATACGGTAGGAGATTTGGTTGCGATGATACAACTCAGCAATTATATTATGTTGCCGTTAATTGAAGCTCCGAGAATGATTGCTGTATATAATAAAACTGTCAGCAGTGTAAAACGTATTCGTGAAATTGAAAACATGCAAAACAGAAATATGGTTGAAATAAAAGACAAAACGGAAATATGTGTTGATTGTATTGAGTTAAAGCATCTTTCGTTTGCTTATGATAAAGAAAAAATAATATTGAACGATATTAATGCTACATTCTCAAAAGGTAAAATAGTTGGAATAATAGGAAAAAGCGGCAATGGGAAAAGCACGTTAATAAAATTGATACTTGGACTTTACAACCCGATTGAAAATAGCATGATAGAGATACGAAACGAAAAAGAAAACCTTAACTATTATAATTATGAGGGGATTATTTCTTATGTTCCGAGCGATAATTTTGTATTCAGCGGAACGGTTAAAGATAATATATGCATGAGTGCTCCTTTTGAAAAAAACAAATTTGACAAAGTTTGCAGGGAAGCCAATATTGATAATTTAGTATCCGCCTTTGCTTTGGGAGAAAATGAAAATATTAATGAGGGCGGAAATAATTTATCAATGGGTCAAAAGCAGAGAATAGCGATTGCGAGAGCTTTATATGCGGAAACATCTGTGATTATATTTGATGAACCGACAGCCAATCTTGATTCGGAGTCGGTTAAAATGTTTGCAAAAACAATACAGAGTTTTTCGAAAAATAAGATTTGTATTCTTGTAACTCATGATAATGCTATAGCTTCGATTTGCGATGAGGTTTATCGCTTGGAGGAAAAACATTTAAATATTGTAGAATAATAAATTATAACTTTTTTTAAAAAAAGTATTGACAGAGAGGGAAAGAAGTGGTATAATAACAGAGTAAAACAAGCA
>CAKSJU010000005.1 GCA_934463455.1 uncultured Clostridia bacterium
GATTTTCACCGTCGCCACATTCGTCGCAGCGGAAACGGAGGTTATACCAAGCGAAAGTACCATCGCGGCAGAAAGCAACACTGCCAATAGTTTTTTAGCTTTCATATAATTTATCCTTCTTTCTTAAGTTTTTGTGTCACACGGTTTAGCTTGATAGTGTCCACCCCTCCCCTCTTTATGTTGATTAAACCTGTGACGCTTTATTTTGCAGGGAATGATCCCCTTTGTATGATATATAATTATCCGGCAAAGTCGGCTAATTATCTTAAATATATAGTCTTTCAAAAATACATACCACATAATCAGAATTATGTAGTATGTATTTTTTAGTTTATATAATATACGATAGTATTACAATATCAAAACTAATATACGGATAGTATTATAGTATTGAAACGAGCTTTTGTCAATGACTTTTCAACGCATTTACAGAATTTTCATCATTTTGCACTAAAAAAGACATTTTTAAGACCAATGCTATTTTTATTTTTTACACCGGTATGCTTTGCTATGTCTTTTTTTCTACAAAAAAGTCTGTGATTTTTTTCATTGTCCGACAGCTCCTTTTTTTTGCTTTCTGCATATATTCTACCACAAACATATAAAACTATCCAAAAAGGCTGTACAATAAATATTAAGGTGACTGACAAACAAAGACTTGAAAAAATACTGCAAAAATTATCATTCAGCAAAGAAAAAGAGGCAGCCTGAAGCTACCTCAAAATTTCTGTATGGGATTTTACCCCAACTATTGACAAAGAGTCTTTTTTTATTCTGTTAATTTTCTTACGCAATCTGCGCATATGCCGTCAAAGCCCTCCACAGTTCCGACAGTTTCGGAATGTACCCAGCAGCGGCCGCATTTTTCATACTTACTTGCTTCAACCTTAACCTTTACAACATCTCCCGCATACGCATTTTCGGCATCATTATCCGAAACGGATGCTTTCGAGGTGATAAAGATTTCGGCAAGCTCGCTTTCCATACTCTTCAACAGCTCATAAAGCTCTCCCGAAGCAAATACTTCAACCTCCGCGTCGAGCGGTTTACCTATAAGCTTATCGTTTCTTGCAATTTCAAGCGCCTTATTTACATCATTTCTGACTTCAATTATCTTATTCCATTTTTCTTCCAGTGCTTCATTGTCATATTCCGCATTGGTTTTCGGCATGCTTGAGAACATTACGCTTCTTACATCGTCATTTGCGTAATGCGGCATATACTTCCAGATTTCTTCGGCAGTAAATGCAATAACCGGTGCAAGCAGCTTAACAAGTGCGTCAAGAATTATAAACATCGCCGATTGTGCGCTTCTTCTTGCCTTTGATTCCGGCTTTTCGGTATAAAGTCTCGACTTTAATATATCAAGATAGAAATTACTCATATCAACAATGCAGAAGTTAAGTATAGCATTGTAAATACCGTGAAATTCATAGGTTTCGTAAGCGTCAATTGTCTTTTCGATAAGACCGTTAAGCTTCATAAGTGCCCATTTATCTGTTTCGAGCATATCTTCGTATTTTGTCATGTCTTTATTCGGGTCAAAATCGTTGATATTGCTCATTATATATCTGGCGGTATTGCGCAGCTTTCTGTATCCCTCGGAAAGCTGTTTCAGTGCCTCCTGCGACATTCTCATATCTGTTTTATAGTCCGCAGATACAACCCAAAGTCTTAAAACATCCGCGCCGTATTTATCAACAATTTCCTGCGGCGAAATAGCATTTCCTTTTGATTTGGACATTTTTTTGCCTTCGCCGTCCTGAATCATACCGTGGGTAATAACAGTTTTATACGGTGCCATTCCTTTTGTCGCCACGCTTGTAAGAAGAGACGACTGAAACCAACCTCTGTATTGGTCGTTACCCTCAAGATATATATCAGCCGGATATACCAAATCTTCGCGCTCATCGCAAACCGCAGCATGAGAAGATCCGGAATCAAACCAAACGTCCATTATATCTTTTTCCTTTGTGAAATGCGTACAGCCGCACTCACACTTTGTACCGCCCGGCAAGATTTCATCCGCATCCAGCTCCCACCATTTATCGGGACCTTCTTCGCGGAACAGCTTGCTGACAGCCGCTATTGTATCTTTATTTATAAGCTCTTTACCGCAATCCGCACAATAGAATATCGGAATCGGAACGCCCCATGTTCTCTGTCTTGAAATACACCAATCCGTTCTATCAAGTACCATAGAGGTAATTCTGTCCCTGCCCCACTGTGGAATCCACTGCACACTGTCAATTGCTTTAACCGCGTCTTCCTTTAACGAATCAACCGATGCAAACCACTGGTCTGCCGCACGGAAGATTATCGGATTGTCACATCTCCAGCAATGCGGATATTGGTGAATTATTTTCTCCGCTGCCAAAAGGCTGCCGGCCGAAGTCAATTTTTCGAGAATTTTTTCATTTGAGTCTTCATAATAAAGTCCCGCAAATTCACCGGCAAGGTCATTCAAATAACCCTTTTCGTCAACCGGAACGGGAATATCAAGCTGCGGATAATTTCTGCATACGACATAGTCCTCCGCACCGAAGCCCGGAGCAGTGTGTACACATCCTGTACCTGCGTCCAGCGTTACGTGGTCTCCGACTATTACAAGCGACTCTCTGTCCATAAAAGGATGCTTACATGTCATAAGCTCAAGCTCGGAGCCTTTGAATTTCTTTACGATTTCATAGCCGCCCTCAAGCTTTGCCGCAGCTGCCACGCTGTCTATCAGCTCGGTTGCAAGCACATAAATTTCTCCGTTATTGAATTTAACAAGAGAATATTCAAAATCGGGATTAAGGCAAACAGCCACGTTGCCCGGCAATGTCCATGTCGTTGTCGTCCATATTACAAAGTATACATTTTCCAGTCCGTCGAATTTACCCTTATCGTCCGCAACCGCAAATTTTACATAAATTGACTTTGTTGAATCCTCGGCATATTCTATTTCGGCTTCAGCCAATGCGGTTTCGCAATGCGGACACCAATAAACCGGTTTCAATCCTTTATATATGAGTCCGTTCTCTGCCATTTTTCCGAACACTTCAATCTGTTTTGCAACAAACTCATTTTTAAGTGTCAAATACGGATTGTCCCAATCGCCGATTACGCCGAGACGCTTAAACTGCTTCTTTTGATTTTCAACATTTTTGATTGCAAAGCCTCTGCATGCCTCGCGGAATTTAACTTCTCCGACGGTATGTCTGTTTATACCGAGTTTTTTTATTGCCTGCAATTCAATCGGCAAGCCGTGAGTGTCCCATCCGGGAACATATGGTGCGTAAAATCCTTGCAGATTTTTATATCTTATGATTATATCCTTTAAAATTTTGTTAAGCGCATGACCCATATGAAGATCGCCGTTTGCATACGGAGGTCCGTCATGCAGAATAAAGGGAGTTTTTCCCTTATGCTTTTCCTTTAAGCTGTTATATAAATCAATTTCTTCCCAATAAGCAAGAGTTTCCGGCTCACGCTGCGGAAGGTTTCCTCTCATCGGAAATTCGGTAGACGGGAGATTTACCGATTTTGTATAGTCTTTTTTTTCGCATTTTTCGCACATATTTAATTTTCGTCCTTTCGATATTTTGCCTTTCGGTATCAATATCTATTTTAATACATTTAGTTTGTTTTGTCAAGCAATTCCACAACTCTTGCGCAAATACCTTTCATTTGAGATTTATATGAATCTATCTCCATTTGCAAATCGGCAAGCTCTTTTTTTCTTGCAAGAATATCATCGTTTGTTTGTCTTATCATGTCCGACGCTTTATTCTGTGCGTCGGTCATCATATTATCCGCTCTCTCGGAAGCGTTTTTCTTTATGCTTTCCGCCGATTGCTGAGCAAGCAAAATAGCGTCCTTTAACGAGCTTTCCATTCCTTTATACTGGTCAACCGACGCTTGCAGCCCCGCAATCCTGTCCTTCAGTTCCATATTCTCTTTATACAGCTTTTCGTAGTCTTTTCCGACCATATCCAAAAAGTCATCTACTTCATCGGCATTATACCCTCTGAAGCTCACATCAAAGTCCTGTTTTTGAATATCAATTGGTGTCAACATATTAAAACGCTCCCTTTTTATCATTTATTTTAATTGCATATGCAATTATTTGCTTTATTTATACTTTTTAAAAATAACATGTATTCTTCCGCTTCCGGTAGTATTGCCTATTTTTTCAAGAATTACACGACCGTATCCTCTCACCGACATCAAGTCGCTTTCCTTTACCGCTGCCGAAACAGACGATATTTCTTTATGATTAAGCGACACTTTTCCGGAATTAATCAAAAGCGACGCCTCCCGCCTTGAAATGTTAAGTGCTGCCGCCAAAAGTGCGTCAAGTCTGTCCGATGCGGCAACCGCGGTTATAGTTTTAAATTCTTTTTCGGGTAATTCGGCATTGTTTACATCAGCTTTTTTTATACTGACTCCGCAATTTGCAATCTTTTTTATTCCGCTGCAAATGTAGTCCGCTATATCATCGCATACAAAAACATACGCACCATCACAGCAAACCAAAATATCTCCGATTTTATTTCTTTTCAATCCGAGAGACAGTATCGCGCCGAGATAATCCCTGTGAGAAAGCTGTGCTTCATAAGTTTTATTTATTATCAAAAGAGAAACGGGGAATTTTCTTTCAAGCTCCCATTCCGGAAAAACACCCATAATACGTCTTTCGGCTTCGGCATATCCTCCGTAATACTCGGTTTCAAAGCCTACTCTGCCGCCTACCTTTTCCGAAATTACCATACGCTCCGCATCGGTTAAAAATGCCGAAAACTTTGCCTCGCAATGTTTCTCGCAAAGCCGATACAAATCTTCGGCTTTTGCTGTCAAAATCTTTTCTTCGTTATTCATATCCGTCTGTATCAAAAAAGCCGCGGCAAAAATCATACAATACAGATTTCGCATGTAAACTCCTCAGCATCACGAATCATATATTGCACTTTGCCGCAGCTCCTTTGCTAATCTGTTTTATTTCCAATTAAAACATGTTCCACTCAAAGCTGCCGTTTGCGCCGTCGTTAAGTACCTCTCCCGCAATATCCATATGTGCCGGAGTTGCAAGGAAAATACCTCCCGATACTTTTTGCATATTTCCGTTTACACCATATACGGTTCCCGCGATAAAATCAACAACACGTCTTGCTTCGTCAGGATCCAATGCGCCTACGTCAATAACAACCGGACGTCTTTTTTTAAGCTCGTCCGCAACCGAAGTCGAATTACTAAAGCATTTCGGCTTCAAAACAACAATTTTAGACTGCGCCTGTGCCGGATTTAAAGGAACAACCTTACTTCTTTTCGGCTGACGAATTTCCTCCTGCGGCTCTTCATATGCCATTTCCTCTTCATCATCCTCAATGTCACCAAAACCGATGAATTCTTTTACAGTATCAACAAAACCCATTTCCAATCCATTCCTTTCATCATTTTATATTCAATGCAGAATAATTTCTTTTGCCGAACAAGGCACTTCCCACCCGCACCATGTTCGAACCGCATTCTATGGCAGCTTCATAATCTCCGCTCATGCCCATAGACAAATATTTCATAGTAACATTATCATATTTTTTCTTTGATATGTCAAGATAAATCTTACGTATGTTATCAAAATGTAATTTATTTGACATATTACTGTCAATTTTAGGCGCAATTGTCATCAAACCGCAAACTTTCACATGTGTAAGCGTCCCTGCATGCAAAAGCATTCCTTCCAATTCATCGGGAGCAATTCCGAATTTTGTTTCTTCGCCCGATATATTTACTTCAATTAAAATATCCATGGTCACGTCATGCTTTATCGCCTGCCGCTCTATTTCATCCATTAATTTTATTGAATCTACCGAATGAATCATGCAAACCTTATCGATTATGTACTTGACCTTATTTGTCTGCAAATGACCTATCAAATGCCATCTGACAGGCTTTACACTGTCGTATTTTTCCATAATCTCCTGAACTTTATTTTCTCCTATGTCGGTAATGCCAAGGTCAATAGCTTCATTTATCACCTCTGCGGAATGTGTTTTTGTTACCGCGACAAGCGTTATTTCACTCGGGTCTCTGCCGGCTGCTTTTGCCGCTTTTATTATATTTTCCTTGACCTTTATCAAGTTATCCTTTAGCATTTGTCTATAAGCCCCTCTTCATTAAATTTCAGCCTGCCGCCGTTGGTGTGTCGGTTTTTTCTCCCACTACAATCTTGTCAAACTGTTCAAGCGGATTTGTTACACCCTCGGTTATCGCATTTATTATTACGGTATCGTTATCACTGTCGGTATAAATAACTTTACAGGGCTTGAACACCTCGTTAATTCCGTATCTCACCATAACTCCCTGCTGACCGTCTTTTACTCTTACAGCTGAAATAGGTATCCGAAAACCGCTGTATTCCTTTGATATGATTTCCATTGAGCTTTGTCTTAGCGAAAATATACCCTCTATGTATTTTTCACATTCAAATATAACAACCGAATAATCGCTTTCCGCCGCGGCATCCGCGCGTAAAATTTTAGCTTCCGCTTCTACACCCGGAATACTGTCAAATCTGAGCGTTACAACCTGCCCTTTTTCAAACTTTGAAGCATTTTCGGTTTTCATTTTCGAAAAAACATACCAGACATGGTTGTCTATTACCTTGCAAACCGGTTCTCCCGAAAGTGCGGTTGTTTTTGCCGTTGTTTCGGTAATTTTTTTCGATGCTGAGTCAAAATCCTCCACAGTGTACGAATCCAGCTTATCTACGGTAAATTCACTTTCCAATCCGTCGATATTTGTGGAAAACACTCCCGAGCAATCGGAATAAATATCCGATTTTGCACGGCCGAGGTTTGCCTCAAGAGTATTTTTTCTGCTTCGAAGAGATTCGATGCTTTCGGTTGATGCCGTTGTTTCTTCGCCCGAAACAACACTTTTTATGCTGCTTTTTATTTTTGAAATTCGAGACATGTCGTTATCGTCAACCGCCTGCAGGATTTCGTTTTTCAAATTTTTAAGCCTTGTTTCGCTGTCGGAATCGTCTTTTGAAAAGTTATTGTTTTTATCATAATCTTCTATTTCCGCTATTTTTTTATTCAGATTGTCTATTTCCTGCAAGCTCTGCGCATCAACAACACCATCATATACCGCAGCAATAAGTCTGTCCTTGCCCACGCGCGCACCCTCGCTTGCATATGTGTAAAAGGTTCCGGATGCCCCGGCGCTGCAGACAGATTCTTTTCTGACAAAAAATGCGTCGGCTGTTGTACTTTCTTCATATTCGGTCACTCTTGCAAGAGTGGTCTCAACCGGCTTATCCAGATAACGAATTGCATACACGCAGATAAAAGCCGTCACGGCAGCCAATATTAATGTGACGCTTTTTTTCATATTAATCCTCCATCCTGCAGTTTATTCGTCATATTCTCCTATACGTATCAGGTTTATAATATCCCATACGCTGAATTTGCCCTCATCGTCCTTTACCGAAAACGGCACAAGTATGTCATCCTCTCCTAAATCCAGCTTTGACCAAATCATATCAAGATTTTTCTCAAGCTCTCTCTTTTTCAGCTTATCGGTTTTTGTTGCAACAACAATCGCGCCTTCGGGCTGATAATGTCTCACCCAATCGAGCATTGTCATGTCGTCCGCAGTAGGTGCATGACGGCTGTCAACAAGCATAATGATACGCTCCAGCTCTTCCCTTTGGGACAGATAAGTCTCTATCATTTTTCCCCACTTTGCAATTTCTTCCTTTGAGCGCACCGCATAGCCGTATCCCGGCAGGTCAACAAGATATATTGTATCGTCAATATCATAAAAATTTATCGTAGCCGTTTTTCCCGGTGCCGAGCTGACCCTCGCCAAAGATTTTCTGTTTAAAAGCTTATTTATCAATGATGATTTTCCCACATTGGAACGTCCGACAAAAGCAAATTCTTTTTTCCCGTCTTTTGGGTACTGGTCCTCTCTGACCGCCGAAACGGTCAGCTTTACATTATTTATATTCATAATTTTACCTCTCGTACTAATTTCAGATAATTACCTTTGCAACTACCTGTTTAATTTGCAAAAGCACGGCTTAAAACCTGCTCCATATCCGAAACCGGAACAAAATTCATTTTATTTCTTACATCCTCCGGAATATCGTCCACATCCGCTTTGTTTTTCTCCGGAATAATTACCGTATGTATTCCTGCTCTGTATGCGGCAAGCGATTTTTCTTTCAAACCGCCTATCGGCAGTACGTTGCCGCGCAGGGTTATTTCTCCCGTCATTGCTATATCACGTTTTACCGCACGCTTTGTAAGTGCGGAAGCAACGGCCGTCGCAATCGTAATTCCGGCAGAAGGTCCGTCCTTCGGAACAGCTCCCTCCGGCACATGGATATGAATATCGGTTGTTTTATAAAAGTCCGGCAAAATATTAAGCTCATCTGTTTTTGAACGAATATAAGAAACCGCGGTAAGTGCCGATTCCTGCATTACCTCACCGAGTTTACCAGTAAGCTCAACCTTTCCGCTGCCCTTCATAACATTTACTTCGACCGAAAGGGTTTCGCCGCCGACGCGCGTCCATGCCAGCCCACGGACAACTCCCACTTCATCCTTTTCCTCCATCATATCAAACAAATATTTCCGTTTTCCGAGATATTTCGAAACCGATTTTTCGCTTATTTTAACCCTCTTTTTCTCACCGTCCGCAATAAGACGCGCCGCTTTTCTCAAGAGCTTGCCGATTTCCCTTTCAAGTCCTCTCACTCCCGCCTCACGCGTATAGTAATTTATAATTTCCGAAATCGCACTGTCCGAAACCGATACCTTTGATTGCGTCAATCCATGCTTTTTCAATTGTTTCGGCAAAAGATATTTTTTTGCTATCTCAAATTTTTCCTTATCGGTATAACCGCTCGTCTCTATAAGCTCAATTCTGTCCAAAAGCGGCTCCGGGATTGTAGATATCGAATTTGCGGTCATGACGAACATAACCTTTGAAAGGTCAAACGGAACTTCAATATAATGGTCGCAAAAAGCATTGTTTTGTTCAATATCCAACACTTCAAGCAGTGCTGCCGACGGGTCTCCCTTAAAATCCGCGCCCATTTTATCTATCTCGTCAAGCAGTATAAGCGGATTTCTTACACCTGCCTGCTTCATTGCCGTCATTATTCTTCCCGGCATAGCTCCGATGTATGTCTTTCTGTGACCTCTTATATCCGCTTCGTCATGAACTCCTCCCAAGGAAATTCTGACATATTCCCGGTTTGCGGCTCTTGCAAGTGATTTTGCAATTGATGTTTTACCTGTTCCCGGAGGTCCGACAAGGCATATCACCGTGCCTTCCTTACCTCCGGTGAGCTTTCTTACCGCAAGATATTCGATTATTCTGTCTTTTATTTCTTCAAGTCCGTAATGGTCTTCGTTTAAAATCAGTTCCGCACGTCTTAAATCGTTGTCCTCTTCCGTTTCTTTGCTCCACGGCAGGCTCAATACGGTATCTATATAATTTCTCAAAACCGCGTTATCCGGAGTCGACTGCGGTATTCCCTCCAGCCTGTCAATATCCTTTAATATTTTTTCAAGATTTTTTTCCGGCATGCCGCTGTTTTTTGCAATTTTGCGCAGCTTTTCGGCTTCCTGAGCTTCGTCATCACCAAGCTCTTTTTTTATTACGCGCATTTCCTCCCTAAGATAATACTCACGCTGGTTATCGTCCAGCTTTTTCTTTACTTTGTCGGATATGCTTTTCATTATTTCATGAACCTTTGTTTCGTGATAAAGCACTGCAACAAGCTTTTCAACACGGTTGTACGGGTCAAGCTCCTCCAAAATATCCTGCTTATCCTCATAGCTTATGTCGATATTTCCCGCAACCGCATCCGCAAATACCCCGATACCTCCGAGCTTGGCAGTTTCCATAACAGCCTCCGGGCTCAATTTTTTATTATATTTAAAATATCCCGAAAGACATTCCTGAACAGTGCGGACAAAACCCTCCTCAACAAGCAGATTATCCGATTCGGCTTCATCCTCTTCCAACAGCTCCACCACAGCACTCATATATCCGGCAGACGGCATATATTCCTTGAATTTCGCTCTTGAAACTCCTTCTACAACCACCCGCAAAATTCCTCCCGGAGTTTTAACGGTTTGCTTTATTTTTGCCGCACAGCCCATTTCAAAAAGCTCTGTTTGATTCGGTCGTTCAATTTCGGTTTTTTTCTGCGCAGTGACAAAAATCCACCGATCCGTTTTCATCGCATTTTCCACAGCATTTTTTGAAAAATCACGCGCCACATCAAAATTTATGCCCATATGCGGGAACAATACCGCACCTCTCAAAGGAAGGACGGGCATTTTTTTTATATTTAAATCCATATTTATCCCTTTCCGTAAATATATTAATTCACATTATATATTATATACTTTTTTGTATCAAATTTCAACTGTTTTCGTCAAAAAAATGCCGCAAACGAAATTTTATCCGTCTGCGGCATTGCATGGCATATTTATCAAAGCTCTTTTCGTTATCCCTCAAGTGCATCCTGAAGCCACCATGAGCCTATATCAAAAGCTTCATAAAGATTAGATCTTTCTCCGCTTCTGTAGTTTACGCCTTCTCCTATTTTTCCGCTGTTATCGCGGATATGAAACTTAACCTTTTTCGAAATATTGTAATCTCCGACCTTTTCGGTTTCATCAATTTCCAGAACAAGAATAAGATTTTTCGACAAATCTCCGTAATAAATGGTATTACCCTTTCGATAAACCGGTTTTCCTTTGTAGGTCAGTTCTTTTTGTTTTTTTGAAGCAACCATTTAAACAACCTCCTTATACGATTAGCTAATTGAAAACTCAACGTTTTCAATTAGCCGCAATGTTATACCCTTTTTCTATCATTTCCATGTTAAGTCCCGCAAGATGCTGTTTTTTGGGCGGTATTGTCTTTTCCAAGCCTGCTTTTATCTCTTCGAGTGTGAACAAACCCGTCTCTTTAAGCAACGCACCGAGCATAACCATATTGGCAAGACTTCCCTTACCGCATTCGGTTGCTATCTCGGTTGCATCGGCATAAACCGCATGTACATCGTCTCTTGCAACTTTTCTGTCTATAAGGGTACTGTCTATTATAATATGTCCGCCTTTTACGACTTTATTCTCAAATTTATCCAAAGAAGGCTTATTCATGCTGATAAGAACATCGGGATTTTGTATAATCGGCGAGCCGACAGGCTCATCGGATATGATTACATGGCAGTTTGCCGTACCGCCTCTCATTTCAGGTCCGTAAGACGGAAGCCACGAAAGCTCTTTGCCTTTCATAAGTGCGGCATACGCCAGAATTTTGCCGATAAACAAAATTCCCTGACCGCCGAATCCGGTAATAATAATATTTGTAGTCATTTTCATTCTTCCTTTCCTTCAGCGTCAATATCCTTATATACTCCGAGCGGATAATACGGTATCATTTCATCCTGCAATCTCTTTATTGCTTCATTCGGAGCAAGTCCCCAGTTGGTGGGACAGGTGGAAAGAACTTCAATCATAGAAAAGCCTTTTTTATCTATTTGATTTTGAAAAGCCTTCTTTATAGCGGCTTTTGCATGCTTTATATTTTTAACGGTGTCAAGTGCTACTCTTTCTATGTAGCTCGGGCCGTCCAGAGTTGACAGCATCTCCGACATTCTTACCGGATAACCTTGAGTTTTTGTATCTCTTCCGTAAGGCGATGTCTGCGTAACCTGTCCCGGAAGACTTGTCGGTGCCATTTGTCCTCCCGTCATTCCGTATATTGTGTTATTTATAAAAATAACTGTTATATTTTCGCCTCTCGCAGCCGCGTGTACCGTCTCGGCAGTTCCTATTGCTGCAAGGTCGCCGTCTCCCTGATAAGTAAATACAATTTTATCGGGATGAACTCTCTTTATTCCCGTTGCAACAGCCGGAGCACGTCCATGGGACGCCTGCTGAACATCACAGGCAAAATAATTATATGCGGTTACCGAGCATCCTACCGGAGCAACGCCGATGGTTTGCCCTTCAATTCCAAGTTCGTCAAGCACTTCCGCAACCAATCTGTGACATATTCCGTGCGTACAGCCGGGACAGTAATGAAACGGTGCGTCGGTCAGTGCATGAGGTTTTTCAAATACTACAGCCATTATCTCATACCTCCTGCAATTTCTTTTACTTTATTGATTATTTCCGCCGGTGTGGGGATAATTCCGCCCGTTCTTCCGAAGAAGTAAACCGGAGCGGCTCCGTTTACTGCAAGTTCAATATCTTCAACCATCTGTCCCATACTCATTTCCACCGACAAAAATGCCTTTGCGGTCTTTGCGGCTTCCCTGAATGCCTGTACGGGATACGGCCAGAGAGTGATAGGTCTGATAATTCCTACCTTATAACCCTCTTCACGAAGCTGTTTTACGGCACTTTCCGCAACACGGCTTGTTGTTCCGTATGCCGATACTATAATATCCGCATCCTCAGTTCCGTGAGCCTCCCAGCGTGCTTCTTTTTCTTTTATTACATCATATCTCTTCTGACGTTCAACAATTGTTTTTTCCAGCTCTTCCGGAGACAAATACAGCGAATTTACAATATTGTGTTCACGCTTCATTCCCGTTCCGTCGGTTGCCCAATCTTTTTTAATATCCAACGGTGCCGGAACACTGTCGAAATCAACCGGCTCCATCATCTGACCGAGAGTACCGTCGCCGAGTATCATAACCGGCATGCGATAAGTGTCCGCAAGGTTAAAAGCGTCTGCTGTCAGTGATACTATTTCCTGAACAGAATTCGGTGCAAGTACTATCAAATGATAATCCCCGTGTCCGCCTCCGCGTGTCGCCTGGAAATAATCCGACTGCGCCGGCTGAATACCGCCCAGACCCGGACCGCCTCTTACTATGTCTACAATTACGCACGGTAAATCCGCACCTGCTATGTATGATATTCCCTCCGATTTAAGGCTTATGCCGGGGCTTGATGAACTTGTCATTGCTCTTGCGCCCGCACCGGCAGCGCCGTAAACCATATTGATTGCCGCAACTTCACTTTCCGCCTGTAAAAACACTCCGCCGATTTTCGGCATTTTTTTAGCCATATATGCCGAAAGCTCCGTCTGCGGAGTAATCGGATAACCAAAGAAATGACGGCAGCCGGAGCGTATTGCCGCTTCACCGATTGCTTCGTTTCCTTTCATTAATACCTTTTCACTCACCGTATATCATCCTTTCCTTATTAAACGTCTTTTTCTACCGTAATTACCAAATCGGGGCACATCGTTGCACAAAATGCACATGCTATGCACTTTTCCTGCTCGGTAATTTCAGCAGGTCTGAAGCCCTTTGCGTTCAGTCTGTCATCTGCAATCTTAATGATTTTTTTCGGACATGCGTTTACACAAAGCTCGCACCCTTTACATCTGTCTTCTCTGAAAGTAACCCTGTTCATATTCTCTGTCCTTTCCAAATTTATATATTTAAATCTGCCACGGCATTTTAATGTTTATTTCCATTTCAAATGCCTCCTCCGGCACATTTTTAAGCGCTGCGGGAAGCCCGCTGTTCATAACCACCGGCACTTTGAGTTTTTCCGAAAGCTCATCAATTATATCATAATCCGACATAAGCGTATTTTCATCGGTTGCCGCTCCGAGATTTGTATTATTCACAATTCCGGTAAACTTAAGTCTTGACGCATTTTCTATCATATGCGCCATTTCTTCAAGCTCGTTTTCGCATGATGTCATAGGTCTTTTTGTGTTAACCACAAAATACATATTGTAATCTTTGAAAAACCTGTTATACTGACCGAGAGCATATGCGCCGTCTTCATCGCCGCCGACATCAAAGATAACCGTGCCGCCGTCTTTATAAAAAACGCTCATAACCTCCGGTGCTACCGTAGGCATGTCCAAATTTGAATTTGCAAATTCGGAAGCAATAAGCCGTATTCCGAAATTTTTAAGAATATCCGCCGCATCCGCGGTTCTGAAATACGGATTGACAATATCCAGGTCAATTATTGTAACGTCCCTGCCCTCCGCGGCTTTCTTTTTTGCAAAATTCAATGCAACTTCGGTTTTTCCGCTGCCGAAATGCCCCGCAAAGATATAGAACTCACAACTCATGCCTTAACCTCCATGTCAATTTCGTATTTTATATAATTTGTATTATAACACATTTTTTAAATTATTTCAAGTATCAATTATTACCCTTTATTTTCCTCAACATGCAAAAATGCCTTAGGCAAATACCTTTCCGACGATTTTTTGTCATATATTTTTATGAAAAAAAAGCCGATAATCATAAAAATAATTCCCGCGCAAATGCAGATTATATTATTTTTTATAAAATTTTGAGCAATGCAAAAACCTGCTGTAAATAAAACAAGCGGCAGTATATATACCAAAAACGCGGCTTTCAATACATTTTTTGAGTTAAGCTCAAGCTCTGCCGTATCTCCTTTTTCAAGATTTTCGCAGTTTACCGCCTTTACGACCTGCTCTTTCGCACCGCCGCAGCCTCCGCATTCGGCACAGTTTCCTCCGCATGCTCCGCTTCTTATCATTTTTACATAAACATATTTGCCCTCTTTTTTGATAACAATTCCTTCTTCTTTCATGACTTCGTCACTACATCCTTTCAAGGCTTTTGTAACATCCGGTTTTATTCTCCGTAGCTTGCGAGCATTTGCGCCGCATGCTCCCGCGATGCTTCGGTTATTATATCTCCGTCTGTAATTCTTGCTATCTCTTCTATTCTTTCTTCTTTTGTTAAATTTTTCACGGTTGTGACAGTCCTGTCGCCCGTTTCGGACTTTTCTATTTTTATATGGTTGTCCGCCGCAGCGGCAAGCTGCGGTTGATGACTTACGCATATTACCTGTTTCCTTTTTCCGAGTGCTTTAAGCTTTTCGGCAATCTTTTTTGCCGCCTTGCCCGACACTCCGGTATCGATTTCGTCAAAAATAAGCGTATCCACATTGTCGCTGTCCGCAAGAATTGTTTTTATTGCCAGCATAACCCTCGAAAGCTCTCCTCCTGATGCTATTTTTTCAAGCGGTTTTTCCGGCTCTCCTCGGTTAGGACTTATCAAAAATTCCACCCTGTCGCGTCCTTTTCCCGAAAACTCGCCCATGTTTTCGACCAAAACCGTAAACTTAGCTTTCGGCATATCAAGCTGCGCAAGCTCCTTTTCAATTTCCGCGCCGAGCTTTTTCGAAAACTCCCCTCTCCTTTCGGAAAGCATATCTGCAAGCCTTTCAAGCTCCGCTTCGGTTGTTTCCAATTCCTTGCTGATTTTCTCTTTTTCCGCGTCACTGTCGGTTATTTTCAAAAGCTCTTCTTTAGCTTTTTCATAGTATTCAAGCACCTTTTCTTCTGTCTGACCGTATTTTCTTTCCAGCTTTGTTATAACATCCAAGCGCTCTTCAATATCGTTTAACGCCTGTTCATCATATTCCGTTTCCTCCAAAATCGCATATATTTCATGCGAAAGCTCTTCTGATTCATACTGCATATCAACCGCCTTTTGATAAACTGCGGAAATTTTTTCATCTATATCGGCAACAGACGCCAAAGCCTGTGCCGCAGAGCTTAACCGCTCATACGCCGACTCCCGTGCGTTATACAATTCCTCATGCGCCTCACCGAGTGCATTTGCAAGCTTTTCCCCGTTTTGAATAAGCTTTCTTTGATTTAACAAGTCCTCCTGCTCTCCGATGTGAATTTTTGCCTGTTCTATTTCCTCAATTTGATATGAAAGCAAGTCGATTTTCCGCATTTTTTCCGCTTCGTCAACCTCCAAATCCGCAAGAGACGCAAGCAAGGCTTTTCTTTGCTCAAATGTTTTCTTATACCCGAAAAGAAGCTCTTCACATTCCGCATAATTGTCAAGAAAATCAATATGTTTTGACGTGTCCAAAAGTGCTTGGCTATCATGCTGACCATGAATTGTAATAAGTCCCTGACCTATCTCCCGTACGACATTTTGAGGAGAAATCATTCCGTTAATTCTGCAAACGCTTTTTCCGTCCGCCGAAATTTCTCGTGCGATGACAATCATATCATCTTCGCACGGTATTCCGAACTTATTGTCAAAATTTTCCTTATAAAATACAGCCTGAATATATGCTTTTTTTTCGCCGTAGCGAACCAAAGACTTACTCGCCCTTGCTCCGAGTATCATATTAACTGAATCTATTATAACCGACTTACCCGCACCCGTTTCGCCGGTAAGCGCAGTCATTCCGTCTTTAATTTCCATGCCGACATGTTCTATCAGCGCGGCATTTTTTATATCGAGTCCGACAAGCATTTTCTCTGCCTCCTATCTCGTTCTGAAAAGCTTTTCCAATCTTTTGCTTAATTTTTTTGCTTCCTCGGGATTTTCGGCAATTACCAATATTGTATCATCTCCGGCTATGGTACCCAGAATTTCCTGTCCCATAATCGAATCAAGCGATGCGGCAACCGCCGGAGCCATTCCCGAGTATGTTTTTATTATCACTGTGTGCATTGCGTAATCCACACTCGTTACAGCTCTTGAAAAAATATTCAAATGCTGCGTCGATTCGGTTTTTGCTCTGTTTGCGAAAGCATATTTATAGCCCCCGCCCGCCGACGGTATCTTGACAAGCCCCAGCTCTTTAATATCTCTTGAAACGGTTGCCTGAGTAACCTCAAAATCTTCCTTTTTCAAAAGCTCGGTGAGCTGTTCCTGTGTTTTAACCTCTTCGTCCTTTATGAGTCTTAAAATTCTTGAATGTCTCTTTTGCTTCATATTAATATCCACAACCTTTCTGCCCACAAACAGTAAATTAAAAATATCCGCACGCTCATTGTAGGCAGATAATACGTATACCGGATATTATTTCTTTCAATCAAAGCTTTTGTATCATAATATCATAAAATGATTGTGTACCCATTTTAATAAGTTTTACTTTTTCTTCCGCTTTGCTCAGCACTACACGCTCTCCGTGCGTTATATGCTCCTTTATCTGACCGTCAATGGTAACAATTGCGTCATCCCCTCCGCGCTGCATAACTCTCACGCTGATTTTATTTGACGCAGACAAAATCGCACATCTGCTTGAAAGCATATGAGCGCAAATAGGCGTTGCTATAAACATTTCCATTGTCGGGTCGGCAACCGGTCCCCCTGCCGAAAGCGAATATGCCGTAGAGCCGGTCGGAGTTGCGATAATCACTCCGTCGGCAATATATTCATTCACCTTTTCATCTTCCTTGTAAAGCTCAAGAGCAAGCATTTCGGCACTTGATTTTGATACTACAGCGTCATTTAAGGCATAATAAACCGCTCCCTCACCCGCTCCGCGGCAGATTGAAATTTTCATCATCATTCTTTCTTCGATTTTATAATCTCCGCAAAGGAGTCTTCGGGCAGCCTCTTCAATTTCATCCTTTTCAATTTCGGTCATAAAGCCTATATGCCCCATATTTATCCCCATTATCGGAATATGCCTTTTTGCGCACGGCTCGGCTGCCTGCAAAATTGTTCCGTCCCCGCCTATCACAACCACGCAGTCGGCAATTTTGTAAAGCTCGTCTCCGAGATAACATGCGGAAAGACCGCAATCCTTATAAAATTCATTCATATAAATCTCCGCTTTGTTTTCAAGTGCGGCAATAAGTCGTTTTGTTACATGCAGACCTACATCCTTTGTCTGATTTGGGATAACGGCAATTTTTTTCACCTGTTCTCTCCTCCGTGTCGGTATATTTGTATATTTATACATATTATACACTATATTTTTATAAATTTCAATATCTTTAAAGTTTTTTTCTTTTTAATTATGCAAAAATTCTTGATTTGGCTAAAAAATTATGGTATACTGGTGTTATATTGTATATGTTTAATAGATAATGCAGCCCTGCAATGCCTGCATTGCTTGGTTGAGAAAGGATGATATTTATGTCCGTTACATTCAAAGGCGGGTTACATATCCCCGATTGTAAGGAAATTACAAGCTCTATACCTATAAAAAAAGCCGAAGGCGCAAAAGAACACATCTTTCCGCTTCAGCAGCATATAGGAGCACCGCTTGATTTACTTGTTGAAAAAGGTGATTACGTATATGTCGGTCAGCCGATTGCTTCTTCGGATGCTTTTGTGTCTGCTCCGCTTCACTCTTCAATCTCCGGAACGGTTACAAAAATCGCTCCTCATCTTCACCCGTCGGGTGCGGAAGTCACATCTGTATTTATTGAAAATGATTTCAAGTATACTCTTTATCCGGAGCTGAAAACATATAACCCCGACGAAATGTCTGTCGAAGAAATGCTTAAGGTCGTAAAAGACGCCGGTATTGTCGGCATGGGCGGCGCAGGCTTCCCGACGCATGTCAAGCTTTCTCCGCCGAAAGATAAAACAATAACTCATATTATCGTCAACGGTGCGGAATGCGAGCCTTATCTCACCTCCGACCACAGACGCATGTTAGAAGCACCCGAAAAAATAACCGGCGGTTTAAAAATCGCAATGAAAATACTGGGCTTAAATGACGGATACATAGGCGTTGAGGAGAACAAACCGGATGCTATAAAGATATTAAATAAAGTCTGTCCGGACAATATTCATGTAGTTTCCCTAAAAACGAAATATCCTCAGGGTGCGGAAAAACAGCTTATTTATGCCATAACCAAGCGCCGCGTCCCCTCAGGCGGTCTTCCTGCCGATGCAGGTGCTATTGTTATAAACATAGACACGGTGACGGCAATATATAAGGCTTTTTATGAGGGACTTCCGCTGATAGAGCGCATTGTGACCATGTCCGGTGACTCTTATAAAAACCCCTGCAATCTTGAAGTTCGGACAGGTGTTCCGTTTTCTTTTCTTGTTGAGCAGGCAGGTGGATTTACCAAAGAGGTGAAAAAATTCATCATGGGCGGTCCGATGATGGGAATTGCTCAATACTCGCTCGATGTACCGGTTATAAAAACCACCTCGTGCCTTTTGGCTCTTTCCGAGGTAAGCTCCGGATATGACAAAGACACTCCGTGCATAAAATGCGGAACGTGCGTTGCTCATTGTCCGATGCGGCTTTCACCGCTATACCTTTCCAAATACTCCCGCGAAAACGATTTGGAAAAATGCGAAAAATTCCACATTCTCGACTGTATCGAATGCGGACTTTGTTCATATCTTTGCCCGGGGCTGCAAAGTCCTCTTTCAAATATCAGAATCGCAAAACAAAAAATACTTGAAAACAGAAGAAAAAATAAATAATTTCGGAAAGGACTGACTACATAAATGGATTATAAATTTATTGTTTCCTCCTCACCGCATATTCATAAGGAGGAATCCATATCATCTATAATGCTTGATGTCATTATTGCACTTATTCCGGCTGCAATCTGCGGAATTTATTCATTCGGCTACCGTGCCGCGCTTGTACTGCTAACTTCTATGGCAGCCTGCGTCATATCGGAATACGCTTATGAAAAGCTGATGAAAAAAAATATTACAACCTCCGATTGTTCGGCACTTCTTACCGGACTTTTGCTCGGTCTTAACCTACCGCCGTCAATACCCTTATGGATGGCGGCATGCGGCGGATTTTTTGCAATAGTCGTTGTAAAGCAGCTCTACGGCGGTCTCGGAAAAAACTTTATGAATCCCGCCCTTGCTGCAAGATGCTTTATGCTTATTTCATGGGCGGGCGCAATGACATCCTTTACAGAGCCAAACTCCGCAGCACAGGCTGTTTCATCCGCAACTCCGCTTGCGATATTAAAAGGAACGGCAAGCGAAAGTCTGCCCACTCTTGCGCAAAGCTTCTGGGGACACACAGCCGGATGTATCGGTGAAGTTTCCGCGGCTATGCTTTTAATAGGCTTTGCATATCTTTTATTGAGAAAAGTTATTTCGCCGCGTATTCCGGTTATATTTGTTCTGACCTTTGCCGTACTGACATTCTTGTTCGGCAATAATCAAAGCGGAGAAAATCAGCTTGTTTTCACTCTGCTTCATATATTAAACGGCGGACTTTTACTCGGTGCAATTTTTATGGCAACCGATTATGTTACAACACCGACCACAGCGGCAGGGCAAACAATATTTGCAATCGGCTGCGGGTTGATAACCTTTGTGATAAGACGTTTCGGAGGATACCCCGAAGGAACATCTTTTGCAATCATTCTTATGAACTTAACTGCTCCGTTAATAGACAGTGCAATACTGCCGAGAAGATTTGGCGAGGTGAAAAAAAATGCTTAGTAAATCCGAAAAAATTGAAATTATTAAAACAGGATTGATTTTATTTTTAATAACGGCTGTTTCAGCAGGACTTTTGGCAGTCGTAAATGCGAAAACCGCACCGATTATCAAAGAAAACGAGCTTATAAAGGAGCAAAGCGCAATGAAATTGGTTTTGCCGGACGCAAGCGGTTTTGATGAAGAAAATCTTGCAAACGATGAAATGGACAAAACAATCACCGCAGTTTATAAAAGTAAAAATAATGTGGGATATGTCGTAATGGCGTCTCCTCTCGGTTACGGCGGAGCTGTATCTCTCGCGATAGGAGTGTCCGAAGACGGAAAAGTATGCGGTGTGAACGTCATTTCCAATTCGGAAACCGCCGGACTCGGCGCAAAATGTACCGATGAGGAATGGCTTTCTCAGTTTGTCGGCAAATCCGACGGTATATCCGTTTCAAAGGGCAATGCAAAGGATAATCAAATCAATGCCATTTCCTCCGCGACAATTACTTCAAAAGCGGTTACCTCCGGAGTAAATTCGGCAATTGCAGCCGCAAAGCTTGCCAAAGAGGAATAGCTTTCCTCCGAATTTGTGCCTTTTACGGCACGGAAAGGACAGTATATAAATATGAAGAAAACATCAATATTTTTTAACGGACTTATAAAAGAAAATCCGACCTTTGTGCAGCTTTTGGGAATGTGTCCGACTCTTGCGGTCACAACCGGGCTGAAAAACGGTCTTGGTATGGGGCTTTCGGCAACTGCCGTTTTAATAGCCTCAAACGCTCTTATCTCTCTTTTAAGAAAAATTATTCCCGAAAAAGTGAGAATAGCGGCATACATAGTTATCATCGCTGCATTCGTAACGATTATTGAAATGTGCCTTAACGCTTTTCTGCCCGATTTATCGGCACAGCTCGGCATATTTATTCCTCTTATAGTCGTAAACTGCATAATTCTTGCGCGTGCCGAAAGCTTTGCTTCAAAAAACCCGGTCGGTGCATCGGCTGTGGACGGTCTCGGCATGGGGCTCGGCTTCACTCTTGCACTGTGTATAATTTCTATGGTACGCGAATTTATCGGCTTCGGTACAATTTGGGATATTCCCGTTTACGGCAAGATAATTACCCCCGCGGCAATTATCTCAATGCCTCCGGGCGGATTTTTGGTACTCGGCTCACTTATTGCTCTTATTAATTTCATTGTATCAAAGAAAAAGAAAGCGGGTGAAGAAGAATGAAAATACTTTCAATTTTGATTGCCGCTCTGTTTACCGAGAATTTTGTTATGGTAAAATTTATGGGTATCTGCCCGTTTCTCGGTGTTTCAAAGAAAAAGGATACCGCTGTCGGAATGGGAATGGCAGTAACTTTTGTTATGGCTCTCGCCTCCGCAATCACATGGCTGGTAAATCAATATCTTTTAAAGCCGTTTTCTCTGGAATATCTTCAGACGATAATCTTCATACTGATTATCGCGGGGCTTGTGCAGTTCGTGGAAATGTTTGTAAAAAAATCCATGCCTGCTCTTTATAACGCGCTCGGCATATATCTGCCGCTGATTACCACAAACTGCGCGGTTTTGGGTGTCACTCTTTTGAATGTGCAATATGAATATAACTTCATAGAATCATTTCTTTACGGTGCGTTTGCCGCAATCGGCTTTACCCTTGCAATCGTACTGTTTGCGGGTATTCGGGAAACAATCTCGGAAAAAAATATTCCGAAATCATTCTGCGGATTTCCTATAGCGCTTATAACTGCCGGTCTTATGGCAATAGCTTTTATGGGATTTTCCGGTTTTAGTATATAAGGAGGTAGGAAAATCATGTCACAAATTATACCTGCTGTACTGACAGTCGGCGGTACCGGACTTGTGTTCGGCTGTATACTTGCCTTTGCATCATTTATTTTTAAAGTAGAAGAAGACGAAAGAACAGAGCTTATTGTAAAAGTGCTTCCCGGTGCAAACTGCGGAGGCTGCGGATATGCCGGCTGTGCGGCTTACGCCGCTGCAATCGTTGAGGGAAAAGCACCCTTGAATGCCTGCGGTGTCGGCAAAGAAGCAGTAAGCAAAAAAATCGCAGAAATAATGGGTGCGGAAGCGGAATCCGCCGAGCCTCTCGTTGCTTCGGTTATGTGCGTCGGTACATGCGATTTGGCAAAGGAAAAATATGAATATGACGGAATTGCCGATTGTGTATCGGCAAACAAGCTTGCAGGCGGCGCAAAGGCTTGCCGAAACGGTTGTCTCGGTCTCGGCAGCTGCGCAAAGGTCTGTCCTTTCGGTGCTATTTCCGTTTCTGACGGGGTTGCCGTTGTGGACAAGGAAAAATGCACGGCTTGCGGTAAATGTGTAAGCACATGTCCCAAGCATATAATCAAGCTCATTCCTCAAAAATCCAAATATGTTGTAAAATGTTCTTCAACCGCAGCCGGTGCACAAACGATAAAAGCTTGTTCGGCAGGCTGCATAGGCTGTAAAATGTGCGAGAAAAACTGTCCGAAAAGTGCTGTAAAGGTTGAAAATAACCTTGCGGAAATTGACTATTCAATTTGTGTAGGCTGCGGCATATGTGCCGAAAAATGTCCTAAAAAAATAATCCGAAAGGAAGAAATATAATGCAAAAAAACAGCAAATATCTGTTTTCCGTAGTCGTAATTCTGCTCCTCGCCCCGATTGTTTATTTTAGCGGAAACAACAAAAGTACGCCCGATTTTTCCGATTCGGCTCATATTGCCGCTCAGGACGGAAATCTGTGTATTAAATATATCGATGTGGGGCAGGGTGACAGTGAGCTCATTCGTCTTCCCGACGGCGAAACAATTCTTATCGACGCGGGAGAAAAAAAGAATGCGGACGCGGTTGTTTCAACCTTGAACGATATGTCAGTTACAAAAATAGACTATCTTATAGCGACTCATCCTCATGCCGACCACATAGGCGGAATGTCGGAAATTGTCGAAGATTTTGAAATAGGCAAAGTATATATGCCGCGTGCCGACCACGATTCTCAGATCTATCTTGCGCTTCTTGAAGCAATTGACCGAAAAGGGCTTAAAATAACCGAAGCCAAAGCTGGAACAAGCTTTATTTCGGGAGATAATATCGACGCGGAATTTCTTGCTCCGTCATCGGAAGTTTACAGTTCGTTAAACGATTATTCGGCAGTTGTAAAATTAAAATATAAAAACAATTCATTTTTGTTCACCGGTGACGCGGAAACACTTTCGGAAAGCGAGATGCTCGGAAAAGGTTACGACCTGTCCGCCGATGTTTTAAAAGTCGGACATCACGGCAGCAAAACTTCAACCTCCGCGGAATTTCTCAATAAAGTCAATCCGAAATACGCAATAATAAGCTGCGGTGTGAACAATAAATATTCTCATCCAGCGGAGGAAACTCTGGAAAAATTATCCTCAAAAAATATAAATGTATTTCGAACGGATTTAATGGGGACAATTACATTATACTCCGACGGAGATAATATAGCTTTCGAGGTGGAAAAAAATGCTTATAACAATTGACAGATTTGAAGATGAATATGCCGTTTGCGAGCTTGAAGACGGCAGCTTTGCGGATTTGCCGCGAAAGCTTTTTACCGATGCAAAAGAAGGCGATATTTTTCTGATTGAAAAAAACGAAAAAGAAGCATCCGCAAGAAAAGAAAAAATCAAAAAGCTGTCCGACAGACTTTTTGAATAAATTATGTACTTACTTTAAATATTGTTTCCCTGCTATTGACATAAATTGCAGGATGTGATATATTATCATAGAAAAAGGGAATCATATGCAAATTTTTTTCCTTATTACAAAGGAGGACATACATTGAATAACGACAAAAAAACGCCGCAAAACCCGCTTAAAAATCCGTTTTTGGTATTTTTAATGCTTTCACTTGTGGCAACAATAGTATTAAATTTATTGCTTTCGAGCTTTACTCCGTCTCTTGAAAAAGAAATCTATTACAGTGATTTCATTTCTATGCTTGAGAAGGATGAAATAGAAAAAGTCGAACTCAGCTCGGATAAAATTATAATTTATCCAAAATCAAAGGATTCGGATAAAAGTACGCAAAACAGCATGCTCGGCTTTTTGCTGCCCTCTTCCGAAGCCCCGGTAAAAACATATTACACAGGTTATATAAATGACCCGGATTTGGTTAAGCTTTTGAACGAGCATAACATAAAATACACCCGTCCCGTCGTGGAATCGAATTATATTCTTGATTTCTTTGTTACATGGATTTTGCCTTTCGCTTTTCTTTATTTGCTGCTTGCCATTTTTATGCGCTTTATGTCCAAAAAAATGGGCGGCGGCGGATTTATGTCGGTAGGACAAAGCAATGCAAAGGTTTATATGGAAAACAAAACCGGTGTGACCTTTGCGGATGTGGCGGGTCAGGAAGAAGCAAAGGAATCACTTAATGAAATTGTTGATTTTCTTCACAACCCGGGCAAATATACCGCTATCGGAGCAAAACAGCCTAAAGGCGCACTGCTTGTCGGTCCTCCGGGAACAGGTAAAACACTTTTGGCGAAAGCAGTTGCCGGAGAAGCCAACGTACCTTTCTTCTCTCTTTCAGGCTCGGAATTTGTGGAAATGTTTGTCGGAGTCGGAGCTTCAAGAGTCCGCGACTTGTTCAAGCAAGCCTCCGCAAAAGCTCCCTGTATCATTTTTATAGATGAAATCGACGCTATAGGAAAAAGCCGAGACAGCCAATACGGCGGCGGCAATGACGAGAGAGAACAAACGCTTAACCAATTGCTTGCCGAAATGGACGGCTTTGATTCATCAAAGGGCGTTGTCATACTGGCTGCCACAAACCGACCGGAAATTCTTGATAAAGCACTTTTGCGTCCCGGAAGATTTGACAGACGCATAATTGTAGAAAAGCCCGATTTAAAGGGCAGAGAAGATATTTTAAAGGTGCACTCGAAAAATGTCCGTATGTCCCGCGACATAGACCTGCACGAAATGGCTCTGGCAACAAGCGGAGCTGTGGGTGCCGACCTTGCGAATATGGTAAACGAAGCCGCTTTGCGTGCCGTAAGAATGAAGCGAAACGAAGTTCTTCAGGAGGACTTGATGGAAGCTGTTGAGGTTATCATTGCCGGCAAGGAGAAAAAAGACAGAATCCTTTCGGAAAAGGAAAAACACATTGTTGCTTATCACGAGGTAGGACATGCACTTGCAACCGCACTGCAAAAAAATACCGACCCGGTACAAAAAATCACAATCGTACCGCGTACAATGGGTGCTTTGGGCTACACAATGCAGATGCCCGAAGAAGAGCATTACCTTATGTCAAAAGATGAAATACTCGACCAGATTGTTGTTCTTTTGGCAGGACGTGCGGCAGAGGAGCTTATTTTCAATACAAAAACTACCGGTGCCGCAAATGATATAGAGCGCGCAAACGAGCTTGCTCACAATATGATTGCTCAGTACGGAATGTCTGATGAATTCGGAATGGCGTCACTCGAAAGTATCTCAAACAAATACCTTGACGGAACTCCGGTTTCTCACTGCTCGGACGAGACAAAAACACGTCTTGACAACGCTGTTGTCAAATTATTAAAAGAGTCTTACGACAAAGCAATAATGCTGCTTCGCGAAAACAAACCGGCTCTTGACGAAATATCTGAATTTCTTATTAGGAAAGAGACCATAACAGGCGATGAATTTATGTCAATATTCAGAAAATTCCAACCTGTTGAAGAAGAGCAAGCCGAGGAAAGCAAATCAGAAAACGAGCAACAGCCCGAAATTTCCGAATAAAAATAAATTTTATTTCCGTATTCCGTTATTTTATAGCGCGGAATACGGATTTTTTATGTCAATAGACGGAAATTTCAAAAAAACTATTCCCAAATCGGAACAAATATAGTATAATAATAACAACAACATAAATATGCCGCCGCATCTCCCGCGGGCGCGGCATTATATCAAACCGCGCGGGCAGAAAGGCAATACATATCATTATGAGAATAGAAAAGCTTGAACTCAACAAAATAAAAATTACGTTCCTTTTCGAAGATTTGAAAATGTATAACATAAATGCAAACAAAATAAACCCCGATTCTCCCGAGCTTCATTCATTTTTATGTGAAGTGATGAAAATCGTACAATCGGAAACCAATTTTAATCCTTATGACGGTCAGGTTGTGATTGAAGCTACTCCATGTGGAGACGGTCTTGTTCTTATGCTTTCGAAAATAGGCTCAAAACAGGTAAAACAATCTCTTCCCAAAATAAAAAAAATAAAGGCTGTGAAAAAAAAGACGGTAAAAAGAGAATATATTTACAGTTTTTCGGATTTTGGCAAATTTGAAGAGTTTGTCCGTGCTTGCCCGAATTTTGATTTAAGCGAAGCTAAACTATATTCAATCGGCAGTATTTACTGCGTTGTCACCGACATGTTTGACTGCCGTCTGTCGGAATTCGGTGAATTGTGTCCTGTCGGCAAATTAACTCTTCCCTATCTTATTGAGCACGGAAAATTAATTGCATCGGGCAAGCAATTTCAAAATATTACAGCTTTTATAAAGGAGAATAACTAATGCTTAAATATGCGGTAATCGGCAGAAATTTCATAGTTGATTGGTTTTTGGAAGCGGCGTGTACATTTCCCGATTTATATTTTTACGGAGTATATTCGAGAAATTCCGAAACCGCCGCCGAATATGCAAAAAAACACGGAGCCGAAAAAATTTATACTTTAATCGAAGATATTTGCTCGGACAAAAACGTGGATTTTGTATATATTGCAAGTCCGAACTTATGCCACAAAGAGCAGGCGGAAATGCTTTTAAAAGCAGGTAAGCATGTCCTTTGCGAAAAACCTGCCGTTCTTTCGGAAAAAGATTTTTTGCATCTTTCGGATATTGCAAAAAGAAATAATGCGGTCTTTATGGAAGCGACCGTTCCGCTGCATATGCCCGCATTTTCCGAAATAAAAAAGCTTCTTCCCACACTCGGTAAAATTAATGCGATTGATTTTACCTTTTGTCAATATTCATCGCGCTATGACCGATTTAAAGCCGGGATAATGACAAACACCTTTGACCCTACTCTCGGGAACGGCTCATTAATGGATTTGGGTATTTACTGTATCGAAATGCTTTGCGCTCTTTTCGGTTATCCCGAGGAGGTTTCCGGCTCTGCTGTTTTTCTTCCGGAAAGCATTGACGCCGTGTCCTCTCTTGTATGCCGATATAACGACAAAATTGCAAAAATCACCGCCTCCAAAGTATGTGACAGTGCTGTTCCGTCGCAAATTCAAGGCGAAAATGCCTGTCTGACAATAGATAAAATGTCTCGTCCGAAAATTATAAGGCTTTACAAAAAAAGGTTGGAGACCGCAGCTTTTGACCTATCATCCCCCCGTCCGGATATGGCATATGAAATTGAAAATTTTATTCGGCAAATATCGGGAGAACATACCGATTATTATAACAATATAAGTCTAATGAGTATCAAGCTATGCGACAAGGCTCGTGAAAAACTCGGTATAGACTTTAAAAAAAGATAAAATTTACATTTAGTTCATACAATACGATAAAAAATATATTATAATATAACCATAGTGCAGATGTCTCCGCCTCTTAGCCGGCAGACCCACCGCACAGGTTACAATCCGTTGCAGGCTCTGCTCCTTACAGCCAAAGAGCGATGCTTTGCTTCGATCTAAACTATATTTAAATTACGATAACTTGGAGTTGACCTTTTTATGAATGAATATCAATGGTATCATGATTCACTGCCTGCCGCAAAGCCTGCGGAATACAAAGGAGCAAAAAAGAAAATGCCGTCATGGCTTATCACGCTGATTGTTTCCGTGATTGTTTCTTCGGTATTGCTTGCCGCATTTGCAATATTTGTTATGCCGCTTATTAAAACACCTACAACCATTCATTATTCAAATAATACCGCCGTACCCTCCGAAGATTTTAAAAGCGAAAGCATTTCCGCTCTTGCAAAACATGGTGCTGATTGTACAGTTTATGTTTCATCAAGCGGTATGGCAGGCGGATTTTTTAATCAACAGGTATCTCTCGGCGACGGCTCGGGAGTAATAATAAGTGAAGACGGCTATATTATCACAAGCAGCTCTGTTGTCAATTCCGGAACCGAAGTCAAGGTTACTTTAAACGACGGTCAGGAAATCCCCGCCATGGTTGTCGGAAATGACCAGAAAACCGACATTGCCATACTGAAAATAGACGCTGACGGTCTCATTCCGGCAGCTTTGGGAAATTCACAGCTGCTTAATGTAGGTGACCCGATTATGGCAGTCGGCAATCCGCTCGGTCCTAAAATTATGAATACGGTTACTTACGGCATTATCTCCGGGATTAACAATAACGTTTCACTTCAAAAAGGGATTACAATGAATTTTCTTCAGACAGATGCAAATATAGGTGCCGGCAATGCCGGAGGAGCATTGTTTAATACCAACGGGGACGTTGTCGGAATAGTTATTGCAAATATACAAACCGACGGTGGAATTGCTCTTTCGGTACCGATAAACGATGTAAAGCCGCTGCTTTCCTCATTTATCGGAGCCGAGCATGAAAGCGGCAGCGGCAGCGATACTCCGATGCTTGGAATTACAGCGTCGGAAGAAAAATACGGAGTTGTTGTTGAAACCGTAAGCGAAAATTATCCTGCTGCTAAAGCAGGAATAAAAGTCGGTGATATAATAATGAAAATCGATGGCACTCCGGTAACAACCGTTGCAAAAATTAATGAAATCCGCATGACTCACCAACGAGGAGAAACACTTATCGCAACAATATACCGGGACGGCGAAACCACAGACATACAAATTGTACTTGAATAAGAGACTTTGATACAATCCGATAACAATATAAATTTACAAAAGGTGATAAAATGATTATACGTACTGCAAAAATCGAGGATTTACAGCGTTTACTCGATATATATAATTACGAAGCAGAAAACGGAATTTCAACCTTCGACCTTCATCCGAAAACGCTTAAAGAAAGAGAAGAATGGTTTTATCTTCACAATAAAGACAATCATCCTTTAATTGTTGCGGAAGATGACGGCAATGTTATAGGCTATGCTTCCCTTTCTCCGTACCGCGACAAAGAAGCTTATGACCAAACGGTTGAATTATCGGTATATGTTGACAGCAATTTCAGAAACAAGGGCGCGGCAACAGCTCTTATGTCGGAAATATTAAAACTAGCAAAATCAGATGAGCGCACAAAGAAAATAATATCGGTTATAACCTCGGGAAATGAAACAAGCTGCAAGCTGCATCAAAAATTCGGCTTTGAATACTGCGGCTCAATAACAAAAGTCGGAAAAAAATTCGGCAAATACTTGGGAATTGATAATTATAGTCTTGATGTATAGAAAGCTTTCAGACGACTACAGATTTTAAAAATCAGATGTAAAAAGGCTGCCTTTCGGCGCCTTTTTCTTTTATAAAAAAATCTGATAGGAACGAAAGTGAGCATAATAAAACATTTTTGATTTTTCGGCACCCCCGAGCATGCGCAATTTTCTGTAAATTAAAATAGGGTCATCGCAAGAGAATTACATATACTCGGGCAAAAAGCGAGACAGAGCCGGGCAATGTTATGTTCGGAAAACATTGCCCGCAAATAATCCCGCTTATAAAATATGTAAATTCAATCTACGATGACCCTGTTTTGCAATTATATTATCCTTTAAGACCGCTCATATTGAGTCCGCCCATGATATGCTTCGAGAAAATCGCATACATAATAATCATAGGAATAATGGAAATCATCAAAAGGAGCATGTATTCGTTATCCATCAATGACGAGCCTGTTGAAAGTCTGTAAAGCATGACCGCAACCGGCTCAAGATTTGTATTACCCAAAATCAGATACGGCCACATAAAGTTACCCCATGTACCGGTAATACTGAAGATTGTAACAACCATAATAATCGGTTTGGAAAGCGGGAGGATAATTTTTCCGAATATCCCCAAATCGGTACATCCGTCAATTCTTGCAGCTTCCAGATAAGACATCGGAATACTGTTAAAGAAATTACGGAACAGAAGTATATTAAACGCATTGGCACCCGCCATAATCCAAATAGGCAGATAATTTCCTATTAAGTTTATATGCAGAAGCGGAACATCCACAAATGTCATATACAAAGGTACCATGCTTATTCCCGGCAAAAGCATTGACCAGAAAACAAGTGTTTCTATTACGCTTGAGCCAACCGGCTTAATTCTTGAAAGCACATATCCCGCAAGTCCGTTTACAACAATATCAAATGCCCAGCATCCGATTATCAGCATTACTGAATTAGTAAAATATTTTAAAACGTTTACCTTAAACCAAACATCCGCAACCTTACCGACATTAAATGATTTCGGAATAATCGTCGGCGGAACGGCATACATTTCGCTTACATCTTTAAATCCCGACAAGCCAACCCATAGTGTAGGCAACAAGCATACAAGGCTTATCAAAAGCAAAATTGCAAACATTACCCAATATAAAAGAATAAATTTCGGTTTTTTCAAATCCGCAAAATTCAAAAGTCCCTGCGTCTTTGTAGAAAATTTCGTTACTTTTTTAATCGTACTTTTCATATTCTTTCTGCCTCCTATTCATCAACGCGCTTATCCAAGCCGAAATATACAAATGTTAATACCAACAGCAAGCAGAAAGTAACAACTCCCAAAGCAAGCGATTTGTCATACTGACCGTATTTAAAAGCATAATAGTAGTTTGTAAGTCCAAGTGACATAGACGCTCCGTTCGGTCCGCCGCCCGTCATAGTAAGCGGCTGCTCCGTTACATTGAACACACCGATAATTTGTCTTATAACCATGAGAAGCAAAAGACCTCTCATATGCGGAACAAGTACATGAATTATTCTTCCGAAAAATCCTGCACCGTCCAAACGTGCAGCTTCGTAAAGCTCTTGGTTTATTCCCTGCAAAGTTGCAAGATACATAATCAATGTTGAGCCGAAGCCGTTCCATGACATCGATATTATAATAAGCGGAATGGCAAGGTTTTTATTGGAAAGCCAATTCATCGGCTGAAGTCCGAGATAATACCGAAGCATATTCAAAAGTCCGCCTTCGCCGTCCATATATACCATTTTCCAGATAAGACATGTTGCGATACTCGGAATTATAACGGGAAGATATGTACTGATTTTGAAATATCCTTGTATATGTACCATTTCGTTAAGCATTACCGCGCATATAAAAGGAAGCGGAAATCCTATAACGAGTGACCAGAATACATATCCTACTGTATTCCACAATGTCTGGATAAAGTTCGTATCCGATAACACATCCCTAAAATTCTTAAGTCCCACAAATTCAATCGGTGTAAATCCCTGTAATCTAAAGAAGGAATATCCTATTCCTATACCAATCGGTCTCCACACTATCATGAAAAACAAAAACAATGACGGAATAATTAAAATCCAGCCCGAAATATTACGTGCCACAAGTCCGCCGACATTTTTGTTAGTCGTCTTTTTCTCTGTACTTTTTTTTGCCATAATAAAAATCCTTTCTTAAAAGTGTTTAAACAATATAATCGGTATGACAGCATAAAGCAAAAAAGCATATGCCGGAACGACTATACCGTCCGTTTGTTGAATTTATAATATCATAAAACAATCGGTTTGTACAGACACATTTTCCCTCTTTGTAACATTTTTCCTCTCATATCATGTTTTATTTTTCTCTCTGTATTCTTTTTCTTCTTTTTTATTACTATTATACAAAAAGTATGTAATGTTTTTTCTTTTTTATACCGTTTTTTAGAGGATATTTAAAACATTTTTCCAAAAAACTCATTGACACAATATTTTTTATGTGATATACTTTAAATAAATACAGAACATTGGTTTTTCAACCATCTACAACTTTTATCAGAGGACGGTGCCGAATTTGAGCGATTTATTTATAAAAATCCGCCAAAAAATTAAAGATAATTTCTTTTTTAAAATGTATTTACTGATTTTATTGCCGGTTATTATTATATTGGTATTCATGCTGTTCAGCTCATATTCTTACAGCAAAAACTACAAAGAGCTGCTTAAAACCGGATATTTGGAAAGATTGGAGTCAATCTGCTCTCAAAACGAAACATCTTTGCAAAATATAACCACAATAATACAAGTTTTATCGGAAAACAAAGATTTCATGGAAATTGCAGCCGGTATTAACTCATCGGAAAGAAATTCCGCACAGCTTATATCGAACATTCTTGCCCAGGTAAAAAGCAACAATCAGCTTATTGACAGCATAAGCATATATAACAGAAACGGCTCCGCGGTATATTCCGATACCGGGGTGAGTCATGCAAGCAATTATTTTTCTTCTGAATATTGTTATGCTGAATACCCGAAAAGTTATTGGGAAAATTATTCGGATGAAGCCGATGTAAAAATTCTGCCTCCCTCGCTTGTTTTTGCAGATAACAAGCAAAAAACGGTTATTCCGATCGTTTTTACCAATTTCGGAGACATGCCCAAGAGCAATATTGTAACCGTTAACGCAAATCTTGCTAAGCTTATATCACATTCAAACAGCTCAAAAATGACCGAAAACAGCGTATTTTTTGTATTAAGCAAGCAAAACAGAAACGTTTTTAATGAGAACAATGATTTCAATATGAAGCTCGGCAATAATTTTTTCACCGAAGTGAATAAAAAGCAGGTAACAAGCTTCGATTGCCGCATTGACGGCAAAAGATCGCTTGTTATGTCCTATTCTCCCGGCGACTCCATACTCGGTTATTCCTATATCGCCATAGTTCCCTATTCTGATATAAACAGCCGCGCTTCGAAGCTTACATATCTAATGATAATCGTTGGTATATTTGTTCTTTTTGCGGTGCTTTCGGGAGTGTATTTCAGTGCAAAAAAGATTTATACCCCTATCGAAGACCTTGCGTCCATGTTTGAACAAAACAATTCAAAAAGAGACGGAAACACTCTGCACAGACTTCATTCCTCAATTCAGGAAACTCTTGATGCAAACAATTCACTATACAGCGAATACACAAAGGTACTTCCTCTTGTGCAGGAGCGTTATCTGATTGAATTGCTTAATTCAAACGAGCACTACACCCAGGACGGAGAGATTCCCGATATACCGATTGATTTTACATACGAATATTTCTGCTCAATTGTTATAAAACTCAAACCCACAGATGAGTTTTACAATTTATACAGCAAGGCGGAATATAACGCCATAAAAAGCGGAATCCACAATATTATTCAATCGGAATTTAATGAGAAATACGAAGCATATACCATTCCGAGTGAAACCGATACCGTATATGTGCTTTTAAATCTTCCGGATGATACGCAAAGCACTCAAATACTGAATATTGTTGAAAATTTCCGCAAGGTCATGGATTTCGACAAAAATTATATGACAGTCAACATCGGTATAGGCGGCATATACCGTTATCTTTCCGGGTTAAAAAAATCGCATCACGAAGCCGTAAACTCCGTTTCAAGCGTTATAGGTCTGCCGCATATAAAAATAAACGGCGCTCAACCGACAATGACATACAATTTCACAATTAATGACGAAAATACTCTGCTTAATCATCTGATATTAGGGCGAAGTGAAGAAGCAAAGGAAACTATCGGGAATATTCTTTCAAAAAACATAAACGTTTCCGATACTGCGGTTATGCAGCTTTATATACAAATATTAAATGTAATCTTTAAAGTCATGCGAATGAAAAAAATAGATTATGACCCTGAAAACTTCGGAGATTTTCACATTATCACCGAAATTATAAAGCAGCCTACGTCACAGGTGCATAACACTGTTATGAATTACATATCCGCAATCACCGGTCATATGGGAACTGCGGCTACAAAAATAGATATACAAGCTATCATTGCATACATAGAAGACAATTACAACAAGGATTTGGGACTGGAAAGCATTGCGGATAATTTTTCCACTACACCGAAATATCTTTCAAAACTGATAAAAGACAAGCTTGGAGTTAATTTTGTCGATTATCTTGCGGGATTAAGGATTACGGTAGCAAAAATGCTCCTATCCGAAACCGATAAATCAATTACCGAGATATTTGAAGAGATTGGATTTAACAACCGAAATACATTTATACGTGCTTTCAAAAAAAGCACGGGGCTTACACCCTCCGAATACAGGAAATCAAAAAAGGGGCTGTAAAAAAAGTCCGGACCGCAAAAAGGCATGTGTTACTTGAATAGTATATAATATACAATAATCTGATTTTATAATATATGAAAAAATCTCAAAATTTTCGATTTTTATTATATTAAATGCCTTTTTGCTACGCCCTCACCAAACCGCTCGGAGTACAAGCCGAAGAAAAGTAATCATAGCACCGATTTTGAAAGACGAATTTTCGCTTTCACTGCGTTAAAATACTCGGTAATCCGTAAAGGATTGCCTCCGTTTTTGCCTTGTGCAATCAAAAAATTCGTTCTTTCAAAATTCTGCGACCTGAAAAGGATAGAATTTTGAGTAGATTTTAGTGCGGAGGATGCAGAAAGGCTAACGCCTTTCAAAGACGACAAACTGAAATATGCCGAAATTATACCTTTTCAGGCGGTGTTATGACTACTTATCTTCGGCAGACACCGTCGGGTTTGGTTTGAACGTTCCGAAACATTTTTTCCTATCCCCTCAGGAGGCGGTGTACTTTTTATACACCGCCTTGTTTTATTTTTTTGCAGCATATTCACATAATTTTTTTGATACCGCCGCTCCGGCTTTTATCAAAATTTCTTTCTGTGCATCATCGGCACCCGAGCCGGCAGTAACAACCGCCATATACCCGTCTTTATATATGTTCACCGACGGGTAAGCTATAAAAGCCTCAGAATCATATTCGGTAACCTCCACTGAATCAGCTCTCAATGAATGTTTTCTTTTAAATTCGTCATAAATATCAGACGCGCTTTTCTGCTCGCTTTCAGCATACAATTCAACTATAACGGGATCCTTCCCTATCGGCTGTGAATCATATCTGACAGTTGATTTTATTATACCGTCTTCATAAGATTGTACCGGCTCGTACCCTAAAAATTCGGTTGCTTCTTCTTTCGTAAACAAATCTCTTGCGTAAAGTCTGCCGACCTCCGTTTGAAGTGCATTTTCTTTTTTTCCGCAGGATGCCGACAAAAAAATCATAGAAACAGCCATTACAGCACAAATCAGTTTTCGCATATACACCGCTCCTTTTCAGTCTATTCCGATAATTGCCCCGTACTCTTAGCTTTCAAATAAGCATTTATAAATCCGTTTAAATCTCCGTCCATTACCGCTCCGATATTTCCCATTTCAAAGCCGGTACGATGGTCCTTAACAAGATTATAGGGATGGAATACATAAGAACGAATTTGACTTCCCCATGCAATTTCCTTTTGAACTCCCTTTATATCTTCAATTTTTTCTTTTTGCTGCTGTTCCGCAATTTCAATAAGCTTGGATTTAAGCATACGCATTGCATATTCTCTGTTTTGATGCTGTGAACGCTGAGTCTGACAGGACACTACCACACCTGTCGGAATATGTGTGATGCGTATTGCGGAATCGGTTTTATTAATATGCTGACCGCCTGCACCGCTTGACCTGTAAGTATCCACCTTCAAGTCCTCAGGTCTTATATTTATCTCCACATCATCATCTATTTCCGGCATAACCTCAATTGATGCAAAAGAAGTATGTCTTCTTCCGGAAGCATCAAACGGCGATATTCTCACCAGACGATGAACTCCTTTTTCGGATTTTAAATATCCGTATGCGTTAAGTCCGCTTACCATAATCGTTGCACTCTTTACTCCGGCATCGTCTCCCGGCAACATATCCAGCGTAGAAGTTGTATATCCGTTTTTCTGCGCATACATCTGATACATTCTTATAAGCATCTCACACCAATCCTGTGCCTCTGTTCCGCCTGCACCGGCATGGAAAGTCATTATTGCGTTATTCTTATCGTAATTTCCCGAAAGCAATGTTTCAAGAGTCATTTTTTCCAGTCTATCCTTTATATCGGAGCACGTCTTTTTGACATCCGGCAGCATTGATTCATCGTTTTCTTCATTTGCAAGGTCGATAAGAACAAGCGCATCCTCCCATGAAGATTTTAGTTTCTCATAATTTTCAACCTTATCCTTTAGCTGCTTTGTTTTTTGCAGCACCTTTTGAGATTTTTCCATATCATCCCAAAATCCTGCCTCCGCACTTTGCGCTTCGAGTTGTTTTACCTCTTCATTTGCTCCGGCAATGTCAAAGTGAATCCCTCAAATCATTTATGTTATCTTCCAAACCTTGCATTTCCAAACGCATCTGTTCGTATTCTATCATATAATCACATCCTTATAACTAAATATTTTTCAGATAATTGTAAAATATTTCGGCGGCGAATTTCAATTGCCGCCGAAAAGACGTAATTACTGCTTTCCGCAGCAATGCTTATACTTCTTTCCGCTCCCGCAGGGGCATGGATCGTTTCTGCCCGGAGTCTTTTTGGCTTTTGAGGGCTGTTTGCCCAACGAGCCGTCATTTCCTGTATCAATCGGTTTTGCAACCTGTTCACGCTTTATTTCAACACGCGGTTTTGCCGTAAGGACATATCTGACCGTATCACGTTTTATCGAATCCAGCATACCTTCATAAAGGTCACTGCCGACATTTCTGTACTCAACAACCGGGTCATGCTGACCATATGCTCTCAGACCGATTTCACGCTTAACCTGTTCCATTTCGTCAAGGTGATCCATCCAAAGAGTATCAACAACACGAAGCATGATTACTCTTTCCAGTTCACGCATATTTTCGCCGAAAATTTCTTCCTGTTCATCATATCTGCGTTCAGCAATATCCAAGAGACGTTCCTTCAAATCCGCTCTTGTGATTGTATCCATTTCATCATCATTTACGACAAATTCTCCGAGTGCATTCAAATTATTATTTGCAAAAGCATTTAATGATTTCAAATCCCAATGCTCCGGAATATCCGATATTCCCACAAAATCATCCAGCGCACTGTCTATTACGGCTTCTATCATTGCTTTTATCGTACCGCTTATATCCTGACCGTCCAAAACAGCCTGTCTTTGCTTATAAATAATTTTACGCTGCTCATTCATAACCTCGTCATATTGCAAAACATGCTTACGTGAATCAAAGTTTCTGCCCTCAAGGTTTTTCTGTGCGTTCTCTATTGCTTTTGTAAGAATTTTCGCTTCAATAGGCTCATCCTCTTCCAAGCCGAGACTGTTAACCATAGTCTTTACTCTGTCCGAGCCGAATATTCTCATAAGGTCGTCCTCAAGAGAAAGATAGAATTTAGAAGCACCGGGGTCTCCCTGACGTCCGGCACGTCCGCGCAGCTGATTATCTATACGGCGTGATTCGTGCCGCTCCGTTCCGATAATGAACAAGCCGCCCGCATCGCGCACTTCCTGCTGCTCGCCTTTAAGCTCCTCTTTGAACTTATCGTAAAATTCCTTATATTTTTGTCTTGCATCGATAATTTCTTCATTGTCTGTTTCCGCAAAACCGGTAGCCTCCGCAATCAATTCATCCGGCATGCCGAGCTTTACAAGCTCATGCTTCGCCATATATTCTGCATTTCCGCCCAGTATAATATCGGTACCGCGGCCCGCCATGTTTGTCGCTATTGTAACAGCACCCTTTTTACCTGCCTGTGCTACAATTTCCGCTTCCTTTGCATGGAATTTTGCATTCAAAACCTCATGCTTTATTCCCTCTCTCTTTAACATTCCCGAGAGAATTTCGGATTTATCGATATTAACCGTTCCGACAAGCACCGGCTGTCCTTTTTCATGACATTCTTTAATCTTTCTTATAACTGCCTTATATTTACCGTTTTCCGTCTTATATACCGAATCCGGCTCATCAATTCTCGCTATCGGTCTGTTGGTCGGAACCTCCACAACATCAAGATGATATATTTCCTGAAATTCCGCTTCCTCGGTAAGGGCTGTACCTGTCATACCCGAAAGCTTTTCATAAAGACGGAAGAAATTCTGGAAGGTTATTGTCGCAAGAGTTTTGCTTTCGCGTTCAACCGACACACCCTCTTTTGCTTCAATAGCCTGGTGCAATCCGTCGGAATATCTTCTTCCCGGCATGATACGCCCGGTAAATTCGTCAACTATAAGCACTTCGCCGTCTTTTACTATATACTGCTTATCGCGGTGCATAACGCCGTTCGCTTGCAGTGCCTGATTGATATGATGCTGAATCTTCATATTCTCCGGATCGGACAGGTTTTCTATTCCGAAAGCTCGTTCCGCCTTTTGAATACCGCGGTCGGTAAGTGCTGCCGATTTTGCTTTTTCATCAACTATATAGTCACAGTCAACATCCTCATCCAGCTGTTTATCGTCATGCTCGGTAACAACCAATTTTGTAAGACTCTTAACAAATTTATCCGCTGTCGCATAAAGGTCTGTGGCAGTATCGCCCATTCCCGATATAATAAGCGGTGTTCTTGCCTCGTCTATCAAAATAGAGTCAACCTCGTCCACAATGGCATAATTGTGACCGCGCTGTACCATCTGCTCTTTATAAATAACCATATTATCACGCAGATAGTCAAATCCCAGCTCGTTGTTTGTTCCGTAGGTTATATCCGAAGCATAAGCCTCCCGTCTTTCGTCATTATCCATATCATGAATAATAAGTCCTACGGAAAGTCCCAAAAATCTGTAAACCTTTCCCATCCATTCACTGTCTCGCTTTGCAAGGTAATCGTTGACCGTAACGATATGTACCCCCTTGCCGGTAAGTGCATTCAAATAAGCGGGAAGCGTAGAAACCAAAGTTTTTCCTTCACCTGTTTTCATTTCGGCAATACGTCCCTGATGAAGAATGATACCGCCGATAACCTGCACCTTAAAATGCTTCATACCAAGCACTCTCCAGCTCGCTTCTCTCATAACAGCGAATGCTTCCGGCAAAAGATCATCAAGAGTTTCTCCTTTTTCAAGGCGTTGTTTAAACTCTTCCGTTTTTGCTCTTAACTCTGAGTCGGTCAGCTTTGCCATATCGTCTTCAAGAGCAAGTACACTTTCCGCAATCGGCTTAACACGTTTTAACTCTCTTTCGGAATAGCTGCCGAAAATCTTATCAAAAAATCCCATTTTGTTTCCGTAACCTTTCTATTCACTCAAACGAGTGAAATTATATTAAAAAATAATCATAATAACACCATTATATCTATTATAACACACATTTTATAAAATTACCACCTTTTTTTAATAAAAATAAGGTAAAGTTTTCTTTTTTTACAACTTATTAATTAATTGTTTACTTTTTCGGAAAAATGTAATATAATAGGAGTATAAATTTTTTATAAAGGAGAATAAACGGATGACAATTAAAGAGAAATTAAAAAATCCTCCGAAAGAATACCGTCCCATACCATTTTGGTCATGGAACGAAAAGCTTGACACAGCCGAGACAGCCCGTCAGGCAGAAATAATGGCAGAAATCGGCATGGGCGGATATTTCATGCATGCCCGCGGCGGACTTGAAACAGAGTATATGGGCAAAGAATGGTTTGATAATGTCACAGCCGGCGTTGACGAAGCAAAAAAACGCGGAATGGGCGGCTGGGCATATGACGAAAACGGCTGGCCAAGCGGCTTCGGTGCAGGCAGCGTAAACGGTCTTGGCGAGGAGTATCAGCAAAAATACCTCCGAATTGAAAAGGGTGAGAAAAACACTCCGCACACAATAGGAAATGCAGACGGCTATCATATTTATTATGATGTAAATCCTTTTTATGTTGATAATCTGGACAAAAAAGTCGTTGCGAAATTCATTGAAAATGCCTACAAGCCGTATTGCGAGAAATACAAAGACAGAATGCCGGGAATATTCACCGATGAACCGCAGCTTTCGAGAAACGGTATACCGTGGAGCTTAATCCTCCCCGAAGAATTTGAAAAAGAATACGGATATGAGTTAATACCGCATATTCCCGAATTGTTTTATAACATTCATGACTTTAAAACAACGCGTTTTCATTTTTGGAAACTGGTAGAAAAATTATTTGTAAACAGCTTTGCAAGACAAATATATGAATTTTTGGACAGCTACGGCATGAAACTTACAGGACATATGGTTTTGGAGGACGGTTTGTTTTCTCAGCTTACTTCAAACTCTGCCGTAATGCCGAATTACGAATATTTCCATATTCCCGGCATGGACTGGCTCTCCAGGAAAAAGGTTGAGCCGCTGACTCCGCTTCAGCTGGCAAGTGTTGCAAATCAGCTCGGCAAAAAGCAAGTTCTTACCGAAAGCTTTGCTCTTTGCGGACATAATGTAAGCTTTGAAGAGCTAAGATGGCTTTTGGAGGCTCAGTTTGTAAGAGGAGTTAATCTCCTGTGCCCGCACCTTGAGGGATATTCACTGCGCGGAATACGCAAGCGTGACTATCCGCCGGCAATGTACTATCAACAGCCGTGGTGGCAGGAATACGGAAGCTTCATTGAACAAATGACGCGAATAGGCGTTCTTTTAACCGACGGTAAGCCGGAATTTGATACGCTTCTTATTCATCCTCAATCCACTGCATGGACCTTGTTTGACCAAAGATGCGGCGAGAGTGCAATTAACGATGAAATAATTGCTCTTAACAAACAGCTTAACAATGCTATAGAAAAGCTTGAAAGAAAGCATATTCTTTTCCACCTCGGCGACGAATACATAATGGAAAAGCACGCGAGAGTTGAGGGCAGCAAGCTTATTATAGGTACGCAGAGCTATAGCAAAATCGTTATGATAGCAGACGAAATTCTCTTTGATTCAACGCGCAGGCTGCTCGAAGAATTTAAAGAAAACGGCGGTATAATAATTTCCGCAGACGATATTCCCGAAAACAAAGTATGCGACAATCCCGCCGTTACATATACCTGCCGCAGATTTGACGATTTTGACATGCACTACTTCGTAAATGAAACAAAAGAAGCTCAGCATTTAAAAATCTGCAAGGGCTCAAAATATCTCGATATTAAAACCGGTGATATAAAACCCTTTGCCGGAGAATGCACTCTTGCGCCTATGAGCAGTATAGTTGTGATAGATGACGGAGCTTCCGCAGCGGCTTCTCAAGAAATTAAAAACAAAAGTACGCTTAAATTAAGCGGCGAATGGACTCTTGATAAATCATCTTTAAATTCGTTGGTTCTTGACAAATGCGATTATTGGTTTGACGGTGAGCTTATGGAAAAAAACGCATATGTCCTCGACATAGGCGACCGCGCAAACAGACTTGAGAAAAAAGCTCACATTAAACAAAGATATACCTTCAATGCGGAATATCTCCCCGAAGAGCTGTATCTTGCTTGTGAAACTCCCGACATATTCTCTATCAAAGTCAACGGAAACGAAATCGACAAAAAAGACTGCGGATATTTCCGTGATTCCGCATTCCGCATGCTTGATATTTCAAAATATGTAAAAGAGGGCGAAAACGAAATTATAACCGAGTGTGATTTTGTACAATCGGCAGCGGTATACAAAGCCATAAAAGACAGCCGTATTTTTGAAAGCGAAAAAAATAAGCTTCGCTATGATATGGAAATCGAAGGCATGTTTATCGTCGGGGATTTTGCGGTAAAAACAGCCGATAAATTCTTACCTCTTGATAAAAATGCCTACAGATACGGCGGAGATTTTGTTATAAGCAAAAAGCCGAATACAATAAGCTTAAAAAATATAGAACAACAGGGCTTTGTATTTTTCTCAGGAAATATCACGGTATCAAAAACCTTTACCGTTGACAGTGCAGATTTAAAGCTGTCGCTTAAAAAGTACGGCTTAAACGCAATACACGTCAAAGTAAACGGAAAAGAGGCAGGCTCTTTAATATGGAATCCGTATGAGCTTGATATTTCCGAGTACTTGGTAAAAGGAGAAAACAAAATAGAACTTACTTTGGTGAATAACCTGCGTAACCTGCTCGGACCTCACCATTTGGAGGACGGCGAATGCTTCGCTGTCGGTCCGGCACAGTTCTATAAAAATGACGGTCCGTTCTATTTCCCGAATATTAAATGGAACGATGATTATTGCTTTGTTGAGACAAGTCTGGAATTTTAAAAAACACATATAGAAGGAGCTGATTAAAAAGCCAACCGACTTTTTAATCAGCTCCTTTTCCGAAGGGATAGTTTACTTCCATTTTAAATTTACATTTCTGCTTTTAATATTATTTTATTGCGTCAAGCGAGCTTTGTTTTCCGCCGTAGAGTGCGATAGGCTCAACATGGATTGCACCGATTGATACAATATGTGTTCCGTTTTGTT
>CAKSJU010000006.1 GCA_934463455.1 uncultured Clostridia bacterium
TTTTTTAAAATAATTTGATATAATTACTATATTAATATTACACGGAGGAAAAAATGAAAGCACAAAATCAAAGTGAGGCAAAGCTTAATAACAGAAATTATATCCTGGAGCTGCTTATCAGAAAAGCTCCGATATCGAGGATAGAGCTTTCCAAAATTACCGGACTTTCCAAAATGACGGTAACAAATATAATTAATGAGATGACAAATGAGGGAATAATAGAAGAAGTCGGCTCGGAGGATGCACCTTTCGGAAGAAAGCCTATTGCATTGAGATTAAAGAAAAAATCGAAACGGTTTTTGGGAATATACATTTCAAGAGATTTCACCGTTGCGGTTGAAGGTGATATATGCGGAAATGTAATAAAGAAAAATTCGGTAAAAACTCCGCATAGTGCCGATAAGCTGATTAATGAAATATATCGCATGCTTGATGAAATGATGAATGACAGCATTACTGCGATCGGAGTATCGTCGATAGGTCCTGTAGATTATAAAGAGGGAGTGATATTGAATCCGCCGAATTTTTACGGAATAAAAAATATCGAAATTGTAAAATTATTAACGGAGCGGTACGGATGTCCCATTGTTTTGGATAGAGATATGAATGCTTCGGCATTGGCGGAATGGCTTTTCGGAAAAGCAAAAAACATATCCGATTGCTTGTATTTGGGAGTAACGAACGGTATCGGAGCGGCAATTATGTCGGCAGACAGAATTTACAGAGGCGCGGAAGGCTTCTGCGGAGAAATCGGACATGTTACGGTTGACATAAACGGAAAAAAATGCAGCTGCGGAAATGTCGGATGCCTTGAAATGTACGCATCTATTAAAAACGGAAAAAAGTTTGATTTGGAAAAAAGTTGCCGGTATTTGGCGGCGGGACTTGTTACATTGATTAATTTGTTTGACCCGTCGGTAATATTCCTCGGTCATGACATTGCAAAAGAGGGAGAACGGGCGGCAAAGCTGCTTCAGGAAAGCATAAACGGAAAATATTTAAGCCGTGAAAAGAAAAAAGTTTCGGTTGAAATTTCAGCCTTTGAAGAAAATTCGCCGATATACGGAGCGTTTGCCATTGCCGTATGCAGCTATTTAGGAAAAAAATGATTATTTTTAAATAAAATGAATTGGCAAAAATTATATTGAATATAAAGTGAAATAGGGAGCAAAATATGAGTGTAGTCAGCAAGAGTGACTGCAGCGAATTTATTTAAAAGATACAAATTCGATTGTATTTTTAAATAGAATTTCCGTATCGGAAATTAATATTCGTTATAATTTTTATCAACATCATTTTTATGGAGGAATAAAAAATGGCAAAGAGTAAAATCAATGTACCTGAAGCAAGACAGGCTATGGAAAACTTTAAAATGGAAGCTGCAAACGAAGTAGGCGTAAACTTGAAGCAAGGTTATAACGGTGACCTCACAGCAAGACAAGCAGGTTCAATAGGCGGACAAATGGTTAAAGACATGTGTCCCGCACGAACTATGAACTTTGAAAGAAATAACCGCACTGTCTGCGGGCATACTCAAAGCGTGGGATATGAATATAGAGTCATTATCTGAAAAATACGTGCGGAAATAAATCTGCACGTATTTTTTAAAATAAAAATCAAAAATATTTCTTTGTGCCGCACTTTTGGGAAGGACTTTTGTCAGAAGTCTTTTTATATGCAGAATGCGGCATACAGAGGAACTGTTTTCTTTCCGGATTCAAATCCAAAATTTTTACCGGAAAGCTTAATCGCATATTTTGGGTTATTTTTTTGAATATATACATTCAGGCTTTTTGCTTTCGTATTTTCAGCACTTTTTACTTCAATCGGTATAATATCACCATCCAGCTGTACCACAAAATCAACCTCTGCTCCTCGGTCGGTCATCCAATAATATGCCTTGTGACCGTTTATAACAAGCTGAGAATTAACATAATTTTCGGTCATACCGCCTTTAAAGTCATTTAATTCATCGGACATATAAAGTACATCCTGTGCGAGCAAATCTTTTTTAGCACATAATAGTCCGACATCGGAAATGTAAATTTTAAACGAGTCAATGTCACGATAATTTTCCAGTGGCTTTTTGATTTGTTCTATTTTGTAAATCTGTGACACAATTCCGGACAAGGAAAGCCACTCCACTGCATTTTCAAATTCTGCCGCTCTTGCACCGCTTTTGATTAACTTGTACTGAAATCTCGTATTTTTCTTGGATAGCTGTACGGTAATATTGTCATAGGTCAGCCTTGTTTTTTTAATTTCATTTTTGTTGTTGTATTTACTCATATCATCGAGATAACCTTCCAAAATCATATTTTGAGTGTGCCTGATTAAAATATAATCTTTTGTTTCGGCATATTTCGCCACACATTCCGGCATTCCGCCGACAACAAGATATTGCCGATACAGGCTCATAGCTTCTTCGTGCAGTATTTCCGGCATGGGAGTATTTTTCTCAAAACAAGTCTCTATACGCTTAACCAAATCCCCCTTGCCGAGCGCAAGCATAAATTCCTCCATGTCCATGGGGTACATCGTTTTAATGTCAACTTTGCCGACCGGGAAAGAATACTCGGCTCTGTTTACCGCGACTCCCAAAAGACTGCCGGCAACTGCAACATGATACTCCGGCGCTTCCTCACAAAAGTATTTGAGTGAGGTCAGGGCTTTTTCGCAACGCTGGATTTCATCAAAAATGATAAGCGTTTTTTCTTTTATAATTGTTTGTCCGGCAAGATGAGAAAGAATAGGAATTAAATATTCCGGGGTGATATTATCTTCAAAAACAGATTCCAGCTTCGGAGTGCTTTCAAAATTGAAATATGCGACATTTTCATAGCAGGTACGCCCGAACTCCAAGAGCGAATACGTTTTCCCAACCTGCCGCGCCCCCTGCAGAATTAAGGGCTTTCTGTGCGGATTTTTTTGCCAGTTTTTTAAAAATTCAATAATTTTTCTGTACATAACCGTCACCTTCTTTTATAATCTATATTTATTCTATCACACATTCATGTTAAAATCAATATATTTTTGCAAAATATTTCGCGAAAAATTACACGAAAAAAGACAGTGTATGGAGATTTACACCGTCTTTTTTGAGAGGATAGGAAAAAATGCTTCGGAACACTGCAAATAAACCCGACGGCGTATTTGGGTACTCCGATTTTACTTTCCCTTATGCCTGTGATATTTTTTGTATATAATATGTGACATTTTATTTCGGGTATTATCATCTATAATGCCCTTTGCAAATAAAACCTCATTAAAGTAATTAAGCCAAACTTCTTCCGGCATCAAACGGCAACACCTCCGATATAGTCATTATTTACAGATAGATTTGATTATATTCATATAAGACATGATGAAACAAATTGTAATTGCTGCATATTTCATGATGCTTTAAGCCGAAAAAACTTATAAACATCACTTGCTTTCGCGGTTTTAACTTCGAGGAAATCAAAGTTAAATCTGTAAGTGAGTTTAAAAGTTCGAGTGCAAAACTTCTGATTTTAACAGGGTTTACACTGCCCCCTCGAAGTTTTGAAGTTCAGGGAAGTATATATTACAATCACAAGTGATACCGCAAGACTCTTTGAAAATGGGTATGTACCGACTCTAATTGAATTATTTGAAACGGAAAGGACGCGATAATATGTTGGAAAATGGATATGACATTCTAATCACGGAGGAAGTTATGGAGCTTTTGAATATCGGTAAAAATACGATTTATATATCAGTCAGATTATAAAAAAATGTTTTCCGATTTTATTCGGTAACTGATACATCTTGTGATTGTGTATACTTATCTCGATATTCTTTGGGAGATATTCCGTAATATTGTTTAAATACTTTGGAAAAGTATTTAAGTGAGGAATATCCTAATTTTTGTGCTATTTCATTTAGAGTCAATTCTTTGTTGTTGTTGAATTTCTCCAAAAGACTTGATGCGAGAATCATTCTTGATTCACGATATTTCTGCATAAAACTCATATTGTAGTATTGGTGACATATTCGATCAAGCTGACGCACTGAAATAAATAAATCGCTTGCAATTTTTTCGGGTGAAATATGGGGATAAAATCCGCGGAATATAGCGTCAAGCTTGGCAAGCCTTTGTGAGGTGGTTGAAACAGATTCGTCGGATAAGGTTAGTTTTCTGAGAATGTCGGCATTTGGTATTTCGGTACATGATATTTTCGGAACAGGATGAATATTGTCTACGGTCTGTATGAGCGCTGCCATGATGCTGTAGCAAAAAAAGGCAATATTCACGTTGCTGCCGCAGTTTGATATTTGCTGAGCAATGTTAGAAAATGTGCTTGCAACATTATTATTATCTTTCCCGAAGTAGGGGATATTGTTAATCATAATATCAATTACACGATCAAAATTGTTGAATATGTTGTCATTGGCAGTTCGCCTTATTTTTTTATTTACTTTGATATTAAATTGCAGCACATATTCCGAGCATGGATTTTGCAGCGAGGGAAGAAAAGAATGGTACATACCAGGGGGAATAATATAAAAACAGCCCGGATATATTTTATATTCCGCATTATTAAAAATTACCGTTCCCTGACCGTTGGGATGATAATGAAGCTCATATTGAATATGATTGTGATTTCCCACATACGCGTTGCATACGGGGGTGCATACAAACAGTGTCAAATCAATTTTATATTTGGGTGTGGACAAGGAAATAGGCAGGTTATAATTAAAGGCAAGGGGACAAAATTTCTTCGAAAAATATTCTTCAAAATTCATAGGTATTTTCTTCCTTTTTTATTTTGTATGTTTTTTATTTTATTAATATTTATTATATCGTAATTTTTAGCAATAGTCAATAAGGAAACGGAAAAAAATCGGACATTGTAGATGAAAAAATGTCTGAATTATGAGTTTACAAAATAAAAAAATATGATATACTTAAAATATAAATTGAAAACGGTTTATGTTTTCGGAAAAATGTACAAAATCAGGAAAGGAATGACAGTAAAAAAATGAGAAAAATTGCTTTATGCCGGCTGATCATAATTTGTATGCTTGTCGGATTAGTGCCTTGTGTGCAAGCACAGCCGATTGCCGATACGGTATCGGTTGAATTGGGAAATCAAAACATTGAAAACGGTATTAGTTTGATTGAAAATCCTGCATCGTATCTTGTGGGTACGGAGACAAGGGCGAGCTATGGTACAAGAGACGGAGTAGGCTGTAAGGTAATCGGCGGTACGCCGAATTCATCAGATAGTTATGCGTATTTTAAGCTTTCGGACGAAGCACGGAGAGCAATCAGCGGAAATATTTATTTGATGCTTGATTTTTACGACTATGCACCGGTTAAATTTTGGATTGAGTATAACGGAAAAGACGGGGCATATACAAAGTCGGAAATCTATACTTCGCAGGGAAGTTCAAACTGGGTGCAGACCGTACTTGCGTTAAACGGAGCGGATTTTAAAGGAGGTCAGCATTACGGCAGTGACTTTCGGCTTGTGATAAAATACGGAGCTAATTATTCACTGCCGATAAAAAGTGTTTCACTTTGCAAGACGTTAAACGGAAATGAAAAATATACTCCGTATATAAATATTGCAATGAAGAATATTTCCGGCGGTATTGAAGCGGATTTTTCGAATATAATCTTCAAGGGTGAAAATACAATGGCGGTGAAGGACGCTCCGATAGAAGCGGATATAAATTCCGAGTGGGGAGCGGGAAATAAAAATCTTATGGCTGTTGTAAAATATTACGACAATGAGTCGAGCTTGGCTGTTGAATATTTGAAAAACGGCAAGTGGACCGAAACCGAGAGTATAGGCGGATTTGGAACAAACAGATTTGAAAGAAAGGTTGTTTCTTTGCCGGATTTGACTGTTGAAAATAATTTGCCGGAGATAAGATTGGTAAGAAAAAGCGGAAAAGAGCCTGTTTATGTCAGCGGATTTTTGGTAAGGATGTATGACGAAAAGGTTAAGACGGAAAACGGAAATGCGGTAGCTGACGCTTCCGGCGAGGAGCTTATGAGCTTGGAAACCGATGCGGAAAAAGAAATCGCTGTAAAGAACGGATTGAATTATATTTCGTATTCGGCGGAAAGCGGAAATTTTGCTCTTTCCGTGAAGCTTAACAAGGATTATGTCGGAGAAGCGGCAAACGATTTGTTTGTGGAATTGCAGTACGGAGACTCTTCGGATGCGGAAATATATGCTGAATATGTGAATGATAAGGGCGATAAGGTAACAGGCGGAAAGGTGAGCGTCAAGGGCGACAAAGAGGACAAAATTCAGACTTTTATTTTGAAAAATGCTGTCTGCGGCGGCTCTGATGAAGATATAAAGTTTTATGTGAGCGGAAAGCTTGCGATGAGGTCGCTGAGAATATATAAAACAACGCCGGTTTCAAAGGATTATTATTTTGACTCATGGAACGATTTAAATAATAACGGAAAAATAGTAACTTCACAGAATACCCATAACTGGCAGTTTATGAAGTATGCTCCCGGTGAGGGATATGAGTATTTACAACTGGACAACCAAATTCCGAGCTGGAAGGACGGAAAAAATCTTCCGGGAATATATGTGCATGGCAATGAAAGATTTGTTATGCAGCCGGGAGGCAAATATGATTTTGTTCTTGCGTGGACTGCACCGAAAAGCGGAACGGCAACCGTTTTTTCAAGACCGCATATGTCAAACGCACAACCGGGGAGTGACGGTATAAAGGCAGATGTTGTCTGCGGAGGAAGAACATATTCTTCAAAGGTTGTTGACGGAAATGATACAGTCGGAACGGAAGACATAATAGAATTGGATGTAAAAAAAGGTGAAAATATTTATTTCAGAATAAATTCTAATGTATCAACATCATACGATTTCGGAGATTGGCGTCCGATAATCATTCTCGAAGAAAAGGAAAGCGTTACAGCCGCGTCAAGAGAAGCCTACATAAATCCGGGAATTGCTTCGAGCGGCGAGGGGCTTAAGCTTAAGAATGAATATTCGTCGGTGAAATTCAATTCGGGAAATGTTGTTCTTACAAATGATTATTCCAAAACTCCGTCGGTTGCTGTAAAAGCGGATGATGATTTCCGATACAGAGATTCCGGAATAAACCCGGTTTATGTTGAGGTTACTCTTCAGAATAAAAACGGAGCGCAGGTATGGTGTGAATATCACGGTATTGACGGAACGATAAAAAGAAGTGCTTCGGTTGTCACAACCGAAACAAACACTGACAGAAATGTTTCATTCATATTGAAAGAAGCCGATTTCGGCAGTGAACTGCCCTGGCATTTTAAAGTGTGTGCAAATCAGCAGGAGGGTACGGTCATATCAAAAATAAAGACTACGCAGGTTATGCCGAAAAGTTATATTCTTACGTTGTCGGCAGAGGATGATGAGTATAACGGACTGAGGGTTGTATCCGCAAGCTCAAGAGGTGTTTCGACGGTTAAAACAGACGGTAGGAGCGCGATATGCCTTTCAGGAACGGACGCAAAAGCGTATGTTGACGCGGACAATACATATGTATATTTGAATGGCAAAAACAAAGCTTATCTGATGATAGAGTATTTTGATAATCTTACGGAATTTGGAGTTGAATATACAAATTCTTCGGGAAAAAATGAAAAAACCGAAACAGTCGGAGGAGGAAACAGCCTAACATGGAAGAATGCAGTGTTCTCGCTTGCCGCCCCGATATTTAATAACGGTCAGGCAGGCGGCAGCGACTTTAAAATTTTTGCAAGCGACAGAGATAAGCTTAATATAGCAAAAATTTCACTTTCGACGGAGTCGTTCCCCAAATATTATATCGGAGTTGACAACGGAAGCGATACCGATGCGAGCGGCATAAAAATAATTACAGGAGAAAACACTGTTGAAATTGCCGGGAAAACAGCGGTGGAAGTCGGAACAAGCGGAGTAGGGTACGATATTGACGATAAAGCTTACGGGAAATTAAGCGGCGATAATACAATCTATAATATTACTGTCGAATATCTTGATGTCCCGGACACTGAATTTATGCTTACATACGATGCAAAGAAAATTAAGATATTTGATGAGCATAATGCCGAAACATGGCGAATAAAAACAGGCGGAAGCGGAAAGTGGAAAACAGCAAATTTCCCTGTTTCGGGTGCTTATTTTGCGAATGGACAGCCAAACGAGGCGGATTTTACGATTTTAAAGACAAGCGGAGATGAAAAATTTTATGTTTCCGAGGTTACTGTACGAAAGGGGTACGGAGAGCTTTACGATATTGCAACGGAAAAATGTATTCCGATTGTCAGCTCCGCGATATATAATTCGGACAGAATTGAAAATCCGAATTTTGATTTGAATTATCGTTTGCTTGCTCCGAACTACAGAAAATACGGAAACGACAAGTATATAGAGGGAACATGCAGAATCACAGATGACTTTGTGGAGCTGCACATACCGTCGCTTACTCCGCGCAAAATTTCCGGAGTGCTGCTTTCGGGGGCTTATGATGATTTTAAGGTTGAAATTTTTGCGGATGGAAAATGGGAAACCGTATGTAACGGAAGATATGCGGGAAATATGTCGGCAGATTACAGGATTGTTACATTCGAGCCGGTTGAAGCGTCGGCGGTCAGAGTAAGCGGAACGGCTTATTACGGCTACAGCGCGTACAATAAATTCCAGGTGTTTTCCTCGGAGCCGGATAATTCGGTTTATCACTCGGGAAGTCTTGAACTCAGTGCGTCCGACAAGGCTTACGACAATGAGGATGTGAATATAGGAATTTCGTATAGGAGCAATGATGAGAACGAGGGCAATTATATTGTTAAGGCAGATATTCTGAATAATGCCGGAGAGGTTGTAAGAAAAGATGCTTTTTCGGAGGAGGTTCCCTCAAACGGCGAAAAAAACATGACATTTACTTTGGCAAAAACAGACGAGCTTTATTCTCCGGGAGCGTATACACTTGAGGTGGAGGTTTTAAAGGGTGATATTCTTCTTGACAGAAAAACAAAGCTTTTCGGAATAAAGGGCATAACAAAGCATAGAGATTTGACCTCCTTGCAGCTTCCGATAAGTAAACGAACATTAACGATGGGAACGGTAGGGCAGTTTAATTATGTTACCGGAAAGGTAATTCCGAAATGGGTATTTGAGGATTTGCGCGACAGCGGTTACGATACAATTCAGATTGAAGTATACATGCGCGAAATAGAACCGATAAAGGGAGTGTTTGATTTTACAACTCTTGACCGTGACATTGAATATGCAATGGAAGCGGGTCTCAATGTTTCGCTTTGGCTTGAATTTCAGGACGCAATGACTCCGGAATGGATCCCGGATGAAGAAAGAATGTGCGACCAATTCGGAATTAAAGCGTCGGCGAGACGACAGGATATAGGCGGATTTTTCGGAGATACGGTATGGCCGTCGGCATGGAGCGAAACTTTTTTGACAGAGACGGAAAACTGTATAAGAAATATGTGTGAAAGGTATGACAACCTCACGAATGTGGTAAGCTACGGTGTCGGAGCGGTGAATTGCGAGATTTTCTTCCCCGATGATTATGAAAATTATGACTATTCAGAGTCTGCACAAAAGGCATATCGTGAAAAATATCTAAAGGAAAATCTCGGTTTGTCACTTGATGATGTAAGCAAGCGATACGGAAGAAATTATTCAAGCTGGGATGAGGTTAGATTGCAGGTGCCGGAGAGGGACGCAAAAGGCGATTTTTCGGCGGCGGCATGGGATGATTTTCTGAGCTTTAAGAAATATTCGACAACTCAATTCTTTAAAAGAAATCTCAGAATTTTAAACAGCGCGGCTCCCGGCAAGCCGACAAGTATGTTCGGTTCGGTGACGGGAAGCTATGATAAGGAAATTTATGATTTAATAAGATTGAACGCTTCGTCAATGGCATGTGCGGCAAGTAATGAATTGGCAACGGTTGTACCTGATCTGTCCTTTGCGGGAAATACCTTGGGCGGCTGGATACACGGAGAACCGGGTTATCTTCCGGCAACTTCGGGGCACGAAGGCAATGTAGGAAGAGCATACTTCCATTCTGCGGAAAGCGGAAAGCTTACAATGAACTGGCAGGCAACGCCTATGTACTCGGGAGCGGAGCGTGCCGAAATAATGGGACAAAGTAATGTATATAAGGCGGAGCAGCAGGTAATGGATTTGTTGCGCATAGGCGAAGAGGTAAACAATTGCGAGGCTGCTGATAACGAAATAGCCGCTATCGGCGGAACGGAATTGACAGCAGAGTTTGGTGAACAAAGTAACTCGAGATGGGCACCTAATGCTTATACAATCGATATAAATAAGGACGGAGTTGACGGTGTGCTGCCGTCGTTTGTTCAAAATTCGGGGACGGTAAGCGGAATTGATTATTATAACGATTACGAATATAACATTTTCTGTACACCGGAAATTCTTAAAAAATACAAGCTGGTTATTGACAGAAATAACCGGGCATTAAGACCGGAAATTGTGGAGAATATGACAAAGTATGTTAAAAACGGAGGAACACTTCTTTTGTTTTCCGATTCCGGAATGATAGATCCGAGCCTTGAAAGCTCATGGTCGCTTTTGAAGAGCTTGAGCGGCGGAAGAGCTGTTCCGAGTGAAGAAAAAACAATGGAAATCCGTGAATTTAAAGCGGACGGCTCACCGATATTTAAAGCGGATTCTATATTATATATTAAGAACTTCAGAGATATATCGGGCTGGACATGGGCACAGACAGTTGCCGAGACCGGAGGAGTACCGCTTGTTAAAATGTGGGACTACGGTGCGGGCAAGGTAATATACTGTGCCGGAGTGATTTACCCCGGAGATTACGGAAGCTTGGGAAATAACTTTTTAAGGGATGTCTGCGACTATGCGGGTGTGAGCATACAGGCGGAAAACAGTAATCCGACATATGACGGCGGTTCAACCTACAGTGTTTACAAAAGAGTCAAGTCCTTTGGAAAAGACAGATATTTGATGCTTTTTGCAAATAACTGGGGCGGAAATACTTTTACAAAGCCGAAGCTTAACGCGGTTGAGCCGAATACATTATACAGAGTATATTATGCGCACCGCGATTATGATGAATTTTTGCAAACGACATCGGGCGGAGAGTTTTTGGAAAAGGAAATTTCTCTTCCGTCTGCCGCAACAAGCGTATTGAAATATACCACCGACAGACTTTTCAGCGCGGTAGGTGATTTTAACAGGCAGGAGTCTGTTTGCTGGAGCTATTATAGCGGCGGAAAACAAATTGAAAAATTCAACGAAAAAGAAGCCGCATATAAAGACGGAGAGGTTGTTTTTAAAGAAAAGACAACGCTTCCGGCGGCAGAGTGCAGCAGAGTTTGGACCGCTCCCGCAGACGGCATGGTAAGCATAAAAGGCTATGCGGCTCTCACAAATGACGGCGGAAATGTGTCGGGAAAAATTCTTCTTAACGGACAAGAACTGGAAAGCTTTGTTTTGACCGGGAAAAACAGACACAGAATATATCTTGCCGAAAAGGTAAATGCGGGAGACAAAATAAGCTTTGTGCTTGAAAACAAAGGTGATTTGTCGCTTGCCGAAACCGATTGGAATCCACAGCTTGCACTAAATGAAAAAGCGGAGGAAACAAAGCTTGAAAGCGGTCTTTCCGGCAGTGGAACAGATAAATTTTGGACCGCACCGAGCAAGGGCAGAATTGTTATAAAAGGCAAAGCGAGCGGGAACGCTCTTGCAAGGATTGTGAAAGACGGAGAAGGCTTGTTAGGAGGCACAGTTAAAGCCGATAAGCTGTTCTATATTGATGCTGAGGTTGAAAAAGGTCAGAAAATAGAATTCAGAACAGAGAACGGAAAGCCGCTTGAATGGAACGGAAGCATATGGCTGCTTCAATAAATCAAATTTTATAACAGGTGCGAAAAAATCCGCTTTTGCTCCTGTTATGAAATATATAACCGGGTAATTGTAATATAAAAAAAGCTTTTGATAAAAGCAACGTCTGCGGATGTGGAAATTAAAAATTAAAATCAAGTACGGCAATGCTTTACAATTACAGGGTAAAAAAACAGAAAGAGAGGATTAAAAAAATGAAAAATTTAAGAAAACTTACGGCATGGTTTATTGCTTTGTCAACAATTGCTTCATGCTTGGTCAGTGTATCGGCGGAAAATACACTCAGAAGCTGGGACTTTATCGGAGACTGGGTAACTCTTGGAAATCCGCTCGGCGAAAGCTGGAAAGATACCTATGGTAATGAGAATACTTGGGGAGTTCACGGATATACCGGCGATTATACCGGAATTGATTCGGAAATAACGCCCAAATGTGTCAGCAGAGATAATGTTAAATTAAAGGCATGGTATTTCGGAGATTACAGGGATAATCTTGATTTGCTCGGAAGCAACGGAATGATAAGACTTACAAATGACGGCGGAGAGTTATATTCAAGAGTACTGAACGGATATAATCATGCATACACATGGACGTCACCCGATAATATGGTAGTGGAGATTACAGTGACAGGCAGACGCCGTCACAATTTGGGAAAAACATTTTTTGATTTATATCAAAACGGAAATAAAATAAAAAATCTATTATTTAAATACAGTGAAGGCGACGGAGAAGGAACCGGAACTGCAAGAATTTCGGTTAAGAAAGGCGACAGAATAGCTTTGACGGTCAGCGGAACGGATGCTTCGGGCAGTTTAAGCACCGAGTATAATTTACCTACATTCAGTTTACAGGAGCTCAAGCCGGAATTTGTCGGTCTCGGAGCATGGGATTACAGAAACGACGCTTATGCGGCAGCACAAAACAGAGGAATTTACGGCGACAGCTATGGCGGTGACAATACTTGGGGAATTTATTTCGGAAAAAAAGTTGATGAAAATTATAAAATGCTTCCGGGGGCTTATGTCAGCGGAAATGGTTTGTATTGGCTGAAAGATCCGGATAATGAAAACACAAAAATTTATTTCAGTAGCGGCTCTGCTCAGACGGCATCGGAAATCCAAGAAGAATCATATGCCGAAGTTTCTCCGGGAACGGATATATATTTTGTATTTACATCACCGAAAGAGATGTATGCAAAAGTAAATGCAAATGTATATAACCGTTGGGGAAGAGATACCCAGGACGTTTATTTGTACGGCAGTGACGGAACGCTGATAAAAAAGCAGCATATTCCAAATCCGGCAGGCAGCGTGGGTGCGATAAATGAAGTTGTTGGATTGAAAACAGGCGAAACGGTTACGATTAAAATATCAAGCACAAATAACAGCACAACAGCCGTAAACCCGTATATAACAATAGAGGAAATGGAAAGTGAAAAATATAATGCGGTGGTTGACTATGAAGCCTGCGGAAAACCTTTGGCAAGCAGTTGGAACACGTTTGACAAGGAAGCTTCATGGAAATTGGATTATACAAATACAGAAGGAGAAACTGTCGAGCCGATAATAAACGGTGCGTCAAGTTTTGCATCTTCGGACGGTATGACATTCCTGCCCGGCACTGTCTATGATGTGCCGAATACGGCTTCTTTTGTTGATGAAACATGGTCATACATCAATACAAACGGAGATGGATCAAAGCAAAATCTTAAATGGACAGCTCCTAAGGACGGAATGATTACGGCTACATATAAGGGTACAACAAGGTGGAACAACGGAAAAGAAATAGACGGTGTTTGGAAACCGATGCACGTCGGATTTGAAATGAAGAAAAACAGCGACAGAATTTGTTATTTTGAATCGGCCGGAGTTGTTACAAGTAATGTCGGTATAAAAGAAAAAACATTTGCTGTCAAAAAGGGCGACGTAATTAATTTTGTCTGCGGCACGGTTGCTTATTCGGATGGCACTTATGGTGTGAACGATGTGCTTTTGTTCAGTGAGGTAAAGTATGTCGGTGAGGCTTCGGGCGAGCTTACCTTTAACAATCCTGAAATTACCGAGAAAGACGGAGTTGTAACCGGTACCGTTACGGGAACAAACGAAAGCGGCAATAAAGCGGAGGCAGTGATTATTCTCGCAGGTTATGATGCGGCAGGAAATCTGACAAATGTTGCAGCGGGAAATCTTGATGAATATAATTCGGAATTTTCTGCATCTGTATCATTTAATAAAGATGAAAAAGATTCCGAATATAAAGTATTTGTTTGGAATTCTCTCGGAGGAATGAAGCCGATTAAATAAAAAAGTTCAATATTCGCGGGCGAAAGTAAAATTCCGCCCGTGAATATATTGTATATTATATCTGGAATTTGATATTTTTTAAGAAAGGAAATATATATGGCTAAAAAACATTCAGCATTGAGCATTATACTTATATTTGCATTTGTTTTTTCCTTAAGCGGTGCGTCCGCTTACACTGTTTTTCCGTCAAAGGAAACAGAGGCTTTAAAAGAATGGGAATTTGCCGGTGACTATTTTAAGTCCGATTCTCCTCAGGCGAGTACTTGGGGAGACAGCTACGGAAACAAGAACGTATGGAACGTAAGCTATGAGTATGAAGGCAAAAAAACTGCTGCAAGCTTTACCGGAGCATTGGGTTTGCCGCAGATGTACAGCGGAGATTTAAACAATAACAGAGGCAGCAACGGATATTTTTATTTCGACGAGCCGAACGAGGCGGGGGAGAAAACATCTTATTGCGAAGTAGGTAAAGGGTACAGCTTTTATCTGACATGGACAAGTCCGATAGACGGAATAGTTCGTTTTAATTTAAACGGTTTGTCGAGATGGGCGAAAACGTATCCGACATATTTTGCGGTTTACAATAACGAAAATGAAGTGGGAGAGCTTGGATTTTCCGCAACCGGAGAAAATGTCGGCAAAAAAGTATCAACGCTTTTAAAGGTTTCAAAGGGCGATACAATATCGACAAGAGTATATCTTGACGGAACAAATGTAAACGGTGCGGTGGTGCATATGAATGTTTCGCAGGTCAGAACGGCTTTGATGAGCGAGGACTATAACAAGACGTGGGCGGCTATAGACGATTATTATAAATCGGGTGTGCCGTCGACTTCGGAGTGGGGCGACAGCTACGGAAACAATAAAACTTGGGATATCAGCTTCTTAAACACCGAGGACAATACGGAAAAGAAAGCCGTATTTAAAAACAGACCCGCACGGTATAACTGGTTTCATCCGGACAATGATAATATCTATTTATATGATGACGGGAAAAAGCTTTACGGAGTGGTAGGAGGCAGTGACAGGGCAAATGTAAATTGGGTTGCGGCGGCGGATGAAACAATTATCGCAAAGCTGACTGCAACTTGTGTTTATGGAAATACTCAAACTGGAATAGTTTGCTCTGTTTTGAAAAACGGAGAGCCGATAAAATCGGAAACAGTAATAGGCAAAAAGGCAACAAAAGCTTTTGAAACAAAAGTTACCGTCCAAACAGGAGATGTAATTTCCTTTGCGATTCAAATGAAGGCAGGCGGAGGCGAAGGCTTTTGGATTTGGCCGGAGGTTGAGGCAAGGCATGGAATACAGATAACCGAAGATCCGACATTTACCTATACCGACGCGGAGGGAAATGAGATTTCGGAGCCGACTGCCGGAGGAAAAGCAAAAATATCCCTTCCCATTTACAATGCGAGCACGAACAATATAAAAGCTACTGTCTTTATGGCACTTTACGGAACGGATAATACTCTTATCGGCATTACAAAAACCGATTGCGGAGAAATCGGCGGTGAAAGTGAGCAAATAGCAATTTGTGAAATTGAAACAGAAGAAGTTCCATCAAAAATTTCGGTATACGCATGGGACAGTGAAGCAGGAATGAAACCGTATTACAGCGGTTATACAAAAAGCTTTTAAGTATAACGGGAGTGTGCAGCATGAAAAAATTATATGGAATACTTTTATTGCTTATCACTTTGATAAGCGGCAGTGCATATGCGGCGGAAATTACCGATGACTTTACGGTTAATGTTAATTTTGATGATACAAACAATATTGTATCGGTAAACGGAGAGATAGAGCTGATAAAAAACAAATCGGTTTCCGCAAGGGTTGTCTATAACGGAGAAGCTGAAAGTAATCAAGACGGCACAACGGTGGGATTCACTCAGGCAATTGTGGGAGATGACGGAAGCTTTTTGATTGAAATACCTATCGGACAGAATGCAAAAAGCGGATGGTACACAATTTATTTAGGTGGACAGTTTTCGGTTATAGGAGAAAATTCGCCGTTTGTTCATAAAATGTATTTTATGAATGAAACTGCTTTTTATTCGGCGGTTGAGGCAATCAACAATGCCGCAGACAAAGATGCGATAGCTGATATTTTTAACGCGAATACATATTTGGGATATTCATCGGACGAAAAAACAACAGAAATTTTTTATAATCTTAAGGTTGAAAAAGGCGGTTTTGATTTAACAGAAACTGTAGAAGCTTTGAAAAGTGATTTGGACGAGACAATGGATCTTGCCAAAATAATCAAAACTATAAATTTTGATGCGGATAAAGAAGAAAGCTTGCAGGAGGCTGCGAAAATTTTTGGATATGACGAAACAAAAGTGGCAGATAATAAGGCCGAAATGGCGCGGATTTTGAATGAGAGAAAAGCGACCGCAGGTAACAAGGCGCAGCTAAAAACTCTTATGGATGAAACTTTTACGGTGGCGCAGATAAACAATTCGACTTATGATGGATTAAGCGATATTTTGATTCATAATAAGGATATACTCGGAATAAATACCGATATATATGTAACAATGGATAAAATTGCGGTGAACAAAAAATTGGTGAGAAGAAACTTTAACAGTGCCGTAGTTTTTAAAGCAGCATTTGACGCGGCAATTTCTGAGGTGCAAAACGGAAGCGGCTCGGGAAGCAGCGGAAACACAGGTGGAGGGAGTACCGGCGGAGGAGGCGGCAGAAAAGTTTCGCAGGGAACAAATGTGGCAATTACACCCCAAATACCGACAGGTACGCCGGCAACGACACCGGAAACAAACAATCCGTTTGGAGACCTTGATAAGGCTGCATGGGCAAAGGACAGCATTATTAATCTGTATAACAAAAAGATAATAAGCGGAAAAAGTGAAAAAGAATTTTGCCCCAACGATTATATAACCCGTGAGGAATTTGTGACGATTGCGGTTAAGGCTTTTAATAAATATAATCCGGACGCCGCTTTGAATTTTACCGATGCAGACGGGAATATGTGGTATGCGCCATATATTGCGAGTGCGCAGGAGGCGGGAATTATTTCCGGAAATTCGGACGGCAGTTTTGGAATTGGTGCATTAATCAAGAGAGAAGATATGGCGGTTATTTTGTATCGTATTGCGAAATCAAATATCAGTTTGGAGAGCAGTGATACAAAATTTAATGACTATGATAATATTTCCGATTATGCAAAGGAAGCTGTGACAGCATGCAGCAGTGCGGGAATAATAAGCGGAATGGGCGACAATAATTTTGCTCCGAATGCTAATGCAACCAGGGCACAGGCTGCAAGGATGATTGAAATGCTTATGAAAGAGGTGGAAAAATGATTAAGAGAATTGCAGCACTGTTTCTTTCATTTATTTTACTAACAGGGAATGTTAATGCAAAGGAAAGTACAACAAGCGACTACAACGGAGCTTCTTATGCCGAAGCGGTAGAAACATTAAACGCTTTGGGGATTGTATCCTTGTATGAGGACGGAACTTTCAGACCCGAACAAAATTTATCACGTGCGGATTGCGCGGCTGTAATACTAAGATTGAAGGGTGTGGACTTTGAAAAAAACATTTCGCGAAAAGAATTTCCGTGGTCGGATGTTACAGAAGAGACTCAAAATGCGGGGGCTATATTAAAAGCTTATGAATTGGGAATTATGATAGGCGACGGAGACGGTAAGTATTATCCCGATAATGCAGTTACAATGCAGCAGCTTGAAGTAATGCTACTTAAAATATTAGGCTATGAAAAAGCTGCGGAAGCATATGGCGGTTACCCGACGGGCTACGAAAAGCTCTCAAGTGAGCTTGCGCTGACAAAAAGTATTGAAGCGAGTGCGTCAAAACCTATAACGCGTGGAAATGCAGCACAGATGATTTTTAATTCACTGGATGTATATATGATGAAGTATGACATGTCGTCTGTTCAAATTTCTCAAAGTGTAGATGAAAAGAGTACGATTTTATCCGAATACTTTAATATTGAAAAAGGTACAGCACAAATAACCGCAAACGAAAGAGCTTCACTGCCGGGTGCGCATGAGGTGGGCATAGGTCAAGTAAGGCTCGGCGATATTACGGTTTATGAGGGAAATACCGGCGCATCGGATTACTTCGGATATATTGTAAAATATTATTTTAACACTGATACCGAGACACTTTTTTATGTTACGCCGGACGAAAAAAGCAATACCGTTGTGCGCATAGAGGCAGAAGACCTTTCCGACAGTGCGGTAAATGATGAGATAACAAGGCTTTATTATAACGTCAATGACAAGGAAAAAAGCTACAGATTGTCAAGAGAACTTGATGTAGTTTATAACGGATGTGTGGATAATTCTTTTGACAAAGCTTCATTTAATATCACTTGCGGATATATTGAGCTTTTGGATTTGGGAGATGATGGAGTATATGATATTGCGTATATTAACGAATATACGGATTATGTTGTGACAACGGCAGATTCATATAATGAAAAGCTTTTCGGGCTGTATTCAAGAGAATTGAAGCTTGATGACGATGTCGATGCTGTCTTTTATAATGAAAATGGAGAAGAATGTGATTGGAAAGTTTTTGAGCAGAATAATGTAGTCAGTGTATATGCTTCAAAAGACGGAAAGTATGTAAAAGGATACAAAGGCGGCAAGCGTATAGAGGGAGTTATCAATTCCGTAACGTATGACGGAGGTAAAACAATAATCACCGTGGACGGAACAGAATACAAATTTTCAGACATTCCGGAAACGGAGCTTACAAAGCTCAGTGTAAATGCAAATGTTGCTGTATATATGAATATATACGGATTGGCTGCGGGCTTCGAAATTGAATCGGTCGGTACGGCGAAATACGGATATTTGCTCAAAGCAAGTAAATCGGATGAGGATGAAAACAGCGGTGTGCTTAAGCTTGTGGATATTGCAAGTCATGAGTATATTGAATTGAATATTGACGAAAAAATAAAGCTTAACGGAAAATCACGCGATTTTAACGGAGACAGATATACCTTTGACAGTATCTATGACGAGGCACTCAGTGACGGCGAAAAAACAGTTCCGCAGGTATTAAAGTATACTCTAAACAGTGTCGGGAAAATAAATAAATTATATACAGCACAGGGAACAGAGTATTTATTTGATAAGGATAAGTTGGTAAGGGCATATTCCGGCAGCGGAGTTTATTCAATAAATTCAAAGTCTTTGGCGGGGAGATATAAGCTTGACGGTGCTCTTAAAATTTTCCTGCCCGATAAAAACAATGCGGGAAGTTATGATAAAGAACTTATTTCGTATGATATGCCGCTGTGGAATTCCAATTCATACAGTATTCAGGTATATGATGTTGATGAGTTGTATATTCCGAAGCTGGTAGTTTTTAACGGTGTAACGACCACAACAAGCAATACGAGAAATATTGCTGTTATAAGCGATATTTCCACAAAGTGCGATTCGGACGATAATATATACACCTGTATATCGGCTTATTACAGCGGGAAAGAAACTGAGTTTCGAGTTGAGGAAGGAGTATCCGTTTCCGATTTAAAGCCGGGATATGTCGTAACTCTTGTGAGAAATGTAAGAGGAAGAGTAAAAAGTTATACAAAGCTATATGACTTGGAAAACAAAACAGCATTAAGCTCCTCAATAAATACGGGCGGAGCGGTGGATTTTTATTCGTATTACTGCGGAACCGCATACGGAGTAAATCGGCAGTACATGACAATATTATATGACCGAAAGGATAATATGCGGATTGCAGATTTTCAGGAAGCTAACATATACAGATATGAACCGAAATCAAATAAAAAAGTATCAAGTGCAAGTGCATCTGAAATTGCAGAAAAAAATTCGAAAGTATTTGTGAATATTAATGAGGGTGTAACTCGTGATATTATTATAATGAATTAGTATGGGAGGATTTTATTATGAAAATGAAGAAAACAATATCGCTCACGCTTGCGGCGCTTTTGCTGGCAGCTGCTTCGGGATGCGGATCAGACAAAACCGAGGACGGAAAAATCAGTTTAAGTATCGGAAACTGGCCGGACGAAACAATGTCGGAAAGTCTGAAAAAAAATAATAAACTGAAAGATGAATTTATGGCGGCACATCCCAATATAATTGTTAAAGGTGATACATATAGATTTGACACAAAAACTTTTACCATGAAAGCTTCGGCAAATCAATTACCTACTATATTTAATACATGGTTTACGGAAATAAACAATATTATAAAACAAGGTTATGCCGCGGATATTACCGAGCAGATGAAAAAGCACGGCTTTGACACTGCACTCAACCCGGAAATTTTGAATCTTCTCAAGGATGAAAACGGAAAAATATACGGAGTACCTACAGACGCATATGCGCAGGGACTTTATATAGATAAAAAGCTGTTTAAAGAAGCGGGGCTTGTAAATGCGGACGGAAGCATAAAGGTTCCGAATACATATGAAGAGCTTGCCGAATATGCCGGGATAATAAAAGAAAAAACCGGTAAAGCGGGATATGTAATTCCTACAACAAACAATTGCGGCGGTTGGCATTTCCTTAATATCGCATGGAGCTACGGTGTTGAATTTGTAAAACAAAAGGACGACGGAAGCTACGAAGCCGCTTTTGATACGCAGGAAGCAAGAGACGCACTTCAATATGTTAAGGATTTGAAATGGAAATATAACGCATTAAGCGACAATACAGTAATAGACCAAAATGAAATGCAAAAATTGTTTGGCACATATCAGGCGGCTATGATGTTTGCAGCACCTCCGTCAAGTGTTCTTTCCTCACAGTACGGAATGGATAAGGAAGACATTTACGTTGCAAGAATGCCGCAGGGACCGAAGGGCAGATTTTCGCAAATGGGTGGAAACCTCCACATGTTTTCCAAAAATTCCACGCCCGAGCAGATTGACGCCGGACTTACATGGCTTGAATTTACCGGATTTTCGCCCGATATTACGGATGAACAGCTGGAAAACTCCCGAACATCATACGAAAGTACAATATCTCAAAACGGTATAGTTTTGGACAGAGAAGCGTTTGAGGTTTGGGTAAATCCCGAAAATGTTGAAAAAATCAACAGGCTAAGAGAAGAATATGCAAATGTTAAGCACGAAGATTATGCCGATTATTTTTCATTTAAGGATGTTACCATAAATCCCGAGCCGTCAGCATGTGCACAGCAGCTTTACGCAATTCTTGATAAATGTATTCAGGAAGTTATAACAAACGAAAATGCAGATGTAGATAATCTTATTTCGGACGCTTGCAAGGATTTCCAGCAGAATCACTTGGACAAGATGTAATGACATGACCTATCGAATAATGATTTTATAATTTAGCAACGCTCTTGAGGCTGAAAGCCATGTTTAGGCTTTCAGCCTTTTCAGCTAAAGCGTATATGCTTACCGGAAAACAATTTGATAATTATCTTTGTATTGATGATTTGGGAATTTTATATAGACAATTGGATGGACTTGCGCAGCATCAACAAGTATATGTTTTTGTACATGTAATTTTACATAGTGGATTATAACCATTGCCTTTACTTGGGGATAGGGAAAATGCTTCGAAACGCTCAAAACAAACCCGGCGGATGTAATCCCACATATAACCTTATGCACAAAATGATAAAATATCTTGCGATATTATGAAAGACATGATATAATGTATGTATTATAAAAATTTTAAATGGTATCGGAGACCGGAATAAACATAAACTATATTTGATTGATAAGTTAATGAATGGAGCACATGAAATGAAGATATATTCCGAGATTATTGAGCTGTCGCAGGGCGGCGGAGTTAAGGTTAACAGGGCAACTAATTGTATTGAACAGGAGCATCGCCATGAATTTATTGAGATAGAATATTTGATTGAAGGACATATGACGCATAAAATTGATGATAATTATTATGAAATTTTTCCGGGTGATATGATTTTTATTAATTATGAAAGTGTACATTCCTTTGTAGCGGACGGCAAAGTGGATTATGTCAATTTTCTTTTTAAGCCGGAATTTATGAATAAAGCGTTGGTTAACAAAGAAAATATTTTTGAAGTGTTTAAGTTCTTTATGTGTGATGAATTTGAAACCGAAAATAAAAAAGCATCTTCAAAATTTTATCCGGTTATTCATTTTGATGAAACTGACCGCAAGGAAGTGGAGCATATTGCTTTTCGTATGATTGATGAATACCGAAATCAAAAAATCGGATACAGAACATTTCTTAAAAACTACATGTGTCTTATTTTTTCAATGATGATACGTAATATGCAGAGTATGAGCGAGCATGACAAGATTGCAAGCGGAGTTCTCAAATATATAGATACAAATTATTTTTCTGATTTGCTACTTGCCGACCTGGCAAAGAGAGAGTCATACAGTCCTGCATATTTCAGCAGGAAATTTAAGGAAATGTACGGCATAGGAGTGAGAGAATATATTCAGAGATGCCGCATTGAAGCAGCTGCAAATATGCTTATTAATACAGATATTTCTATAGATAATATTGCCGAACGTGTCGGATATAACGATACTTCGCAATTTCATAAACAATTTAAAAAATACACCGGTATGACGCCGGGGAATGTAAGAAAAGAAGGAGTGGAAGTTCAGGTAAAAAAACTCCAAAAAAATATTGACGAATAGTCGGAAAGTGCTATTGTTTGAAAAAACCTCACTATGATATAATATTATCGGATATTATGATTGTGAGGTTTTTTGTGTGCCCAAAAACCGGTGTGCAAAAAGTTATCAACAAAGAAAGGAAAAGGTGAGAAAATGAAAAACAAACAGATTGTATCCGTAATTTTGACAATGACGCTGATGATAAGCGCAGTTTCGATTGTGTCGGCGGAAGAAACAATGGATATTCTGAATGAGGCTCCCAATCAATATCAGGCGATTGAGGAGACAGAAGATAATGGCTTGAACGAGTATTCAAAAGAGGAAGAGAGTACAAATTTTGACGGAAAGCTTTTATCGGTTAAATTGAATGGAATATACGAGCCGTATCAATACATAAAGGGAAGCTATGAGTTTGATGAGAAAGCAAGCGAAGTGGATGTAATAAGTAAAAAATGGTATTGGTCGAACAGCAAAGACAAGGGATGGACCGATGCTGGCGTTGACACGGATACGTTTTATACAGGGGCGGATTATGCGGAAAAGTGGATAAAATTTGAGGTCACGCTGAAAGACAACAAAGCGTATACATCGAATCCTAAGCAAATCGGAAAATTATGGAATTATCAGGTTTGGAGAATTCATAATACCGAAAAAAGTAAATTTGATACAGTCAACAAAACCTCTCCGAAAGAATATATCTTTACTTTTGAGGAACAGGAATTTGTACTGCTTGATTCAACCGAAAGTGACAGTGCGGCATTTTTGGTTATGGCAAAGGACACTTACGGAACGAGAAAATTTTTCAGCGTAGACCGTCATCAAAGCTTTGAAGAGTTGAATGAATGGCTTAATACGACTTTTCGTTCTGTAGGAAATTCCGGGAAAAAGCTTCCGGATAAGCTTATGAAATACATTGATTTTAAACAGGGCTGGCAAACAGAAGCAGGTCAATCGATTGGCTGCAAGGGATATACGGGCGGAATTTCGATTCCGGCAATGACAGAGGTTTTAAAATACAGCTCGAAAATCGGATTGCAGGACAGCGGCGAGGATTGGTGGACAAGATCCCCCGCAACTCCGGAATACGGCGACGGAAATACTCTTACTTATGTTTGCGGCAGCGACGATATGCTCGGTCAGACATACGGAGCGCACGGAACATGGAATCAAAAATCAATAAGACCTATATTTTATTTAAGCCGTGACTTTTTTATTGACAATAAGATGGATTTGACAACAACCGGCGCAGAAGTTTGCAAAGAGATCGGAAAGCGATACAAAAAAAGCGAACTGGCAGGAATGTACTCGGTTAAAGAGCTTGAGAATGTTTTCGGATTTGAGCCGGATTATTCGGTAGTCTGCTACCCGATGGGAGACATTGACGATGAAATCTTTGAATGCTTTTGCGAGGTTACCAATCGGTTGGAGGACAGAAACCCCGGAGCATTAATGCTTTGTATTTATGATGCGGAGAATCGTCTGGTTGCTATGGATATAAAGAGTGTTCAGCTTCTTGGCGGGAAAAAAGCGGTTGTTGATTTTGCGATAGAAAATATTCCCGAAGGGGCGGGAAAAAGGGCAGAGATTTATCTGCTCGATCCGGATAACGGATTTTCCCCTGTTTCTTATCGCGGAATAATTGAATAGTAAAGGAGATGCGTAAATTGAATAAGCGAAGATATTTATCGGTATTGCTTGCAGCGTCCGTACTGATAGGGAATGCAGCTTCGGCGGCACAGCCGAGCGGACTTAAGGACATAAGCTTGCAGCAGTCGGAAGCGGGCTCTGCACTTGTGGAGGTAAAGCCCATAACAAAAGGAGCGGGGCTTGTTTCGGATAATAATATAGCATATAACGTTAAGCTGAAAGCGGGAAACGATGGAATTTGCAATTATGTGATTACCGCTTCGTGCGGGAATGTTTCCGACAGCATAAATGTGAGCGTAAAAGCCAACAGCTCATACAGCGGAGATTTTGTGCTGAACAATTGCCCGAAAGGAGAAAATCTTTTTTCGGTGGTTGTGACCTGCAACGGTGTCGAGGTTGCGAGTTATGCAAAATCGCTCACAATTACTTCAACGGTACCGAGATATTTTTTGGATGAAGTTACCGCAAAGCTTGGATATAACACTCCCTACGACCACAACATATACAGGGAAACTATGGAAGCAAACGGTGCGAGAGCAATGCGTACCGAATTTTCTCAATGGAAATCTGTTGAGAGTAAAAAAGGACAGTACAGCTTTTCACATCTTGACGGATATATGAATGCAAACAGCGATAAAGAAATACTCGGCTTGCTGGGGTATAACAATCCTATTTATATGGACAGCGGGACGGGAAACGGCCCGGACTCGAAAACAAATATAGATGGATTTGCAAAGTATTCCGGAAAGATGGCGGAGCATTACCCGCAGCTTAAAAATATTGAAATATGGAACGAACCCAATATATTTTTCTGGCATAATCCGAATGTGAGGGATTATGAATATACGGCAGAGGTTTCTTATTATGAAATTAAAAGAAAAAATCCTGACGCGGATGTAATGGTCGGCAGCGTTGCAAACGGAGACGCAAAATTTTTAAATGATTTATTGAGCTTCGGAGGATGGGAAAATTGCGATACTGTTTCCTATCACCCGTATACAAGACCGTCAACGGTTGACAGTGCCATGAAAACAGTGACACAGCCTTGTCTTGATGCGATTATGGCAAACGGCGGCTGGAAAATTCCGATATGTTCCGAAATCGGTTGGCCGTCAAATAATGTCGGAATAGGAATTTCAAAGGAACAGCACGCGCATGAGCTTGCGAAAACTTCAATTTTTCAGCAAAGCTGCGGTGTTCCGCTGACTATTATTCATAACACCTTCGACAATGCGTGGGAGGGGAGTACCAATGACCCCGAGGGATATTACGGAATTGTTTATCCGGATTTTCGTCCGAAGCCGTCTTTTTATTCGACAGCCGAGGTTAATAATGAAACCAACGGAGCGGTTCATTTGGGAAAAGCATTTTTTGCCGACAGCAATATTCAAATGCACCTTTATGCAAGAGATAATCAAATTCATGCTGCAATATGGACAAAAGGCGACGATACGGATGTAAAGCTTGATACAAGCGGACTTAAGGCTTATGACGAAATCGGAAATCCCGTGGAAACTAACGAAAGCACGGTACATATAAGTGAGCCGATTACATATGTTCACGGGCTTGACAAATCTTACGCATATCGTTTTATTGCCGATAATTTTAAAGAAACATTAAATGATTACATGCCTAATCTTGATGATTGTAACGGGGCAAAGGGATTTGACGAAGCAAAAAAAATATTGGAAAGCTCCGTTGACGACGCCGAAAAAATATCGGCTATGCCGAGTGGTGAAGAAGCCTTAGCCCTTTTAAACAAGCATTACGAAAAAGCCGGCAAAATAATCGAAATGTATAAAAACGGCGAATTGGATATTCCGTTTAAGCGTTTTACTGCATTGCTTTCAATTATGCAGATGATGGGCGAAAGGTATGTGAATTTGTATATGCTTTCAGAGGATACTCTTGCGGATATCGATTCCGAAACAGCCGTAAAAGAGGCAAGGTCGGCAATTAATGAGAAAAAAGGCGATAACACTCTTGCCGGAGCGGATTCAATTTGGAAATATGCACGCAATTCAAACAACAAGGCGAACGAAATTGCTCAAAAGGGCGAAACAAATCCGATGAAAAGCGGTTATATAAATGCAAAAAGACAGGAAGCGGTTTTGATTTCCAAGCTTGCAGAGGGAGTTGCGGAGGCAGAAGCGGTAGGATATAACAATATACTTTTGCAGCTTCCGTCATCGCAAAAGGGAATTGACCTGGGCAAAGAACAGGAAATAAAGCTGAGCTTGTACAATTACAGAGAAAAAACGGATTTATCGGGAAAAATTGAAATTTACGCGCCGGACGGAACGCTTGTTGGAGAAAGCGGCATTGTTACATTAAAGGCAGGTACAAGTGATATTGTTCCGACAAAAATAAAAGTAGAGGAAACAACAGACGGCGAATATATAATGAAGTTTATCGAAAATGGAAATGTGATTGTTCAAAGAACTGCTCCGATTGAAGTTAAGGAACAGATAGGCGTTTCTTTCAGACCTATAATAAAAACCGTTGAGGAGCTTGATACAATTACCGTCCGCCTTGAAAATCTTTATGACACGGAGGTTGAGGGCGATATAACGATAGAGCCGCGCTGCAATTGGAGTCTGACCGGAGGAAAGCAGCATTTTAAAATAGATAAGGGCGAAAAAAAGGATTTGAGCTTCGGAATAGATAAAAAAGAGAAAGAGCCGTTCAACTTCTATACCTTTGATATAGTGGTTACAAACAGTGAGGGAAATGTGGTATACAACAAGTATCTGCCGCTTGATTTTACTGTTGTTGCAAAGGCGAAAAAATCGGTTGCACCGGTTGATTTTACCGGGGATATATCCGATTGGAGCGACGCATATCCGATTTATTGCGATACTCCGCAAAATCCCGAGGATTATGCCGAGTGGCAGGCGGAGGACGTCGGTGCGAGAATGATGATGAAATGGGACGAAAATTATTATTATATTTTGTGCGATGTATACGACCAGTTTCAGATTAACCACCAGGTCGGCGCGACGATTTGGAACGGCGACAGCTTGCAGCTTGTATGGGATACCTTAAATGACGATTCCGAGCATTTGTATAAGTCGGACGATTATGAGTACGGCTTTGCGCTTACTCAGTTTGGACCGATGGCATATTCATGGCAGGCAGGCTCCGGAAAAGGCGGAGAAATGCCGTCAGAATGGCTGAATGTGTATGATAACAGAGATGAACGGCTGACAAGATATTACATCAGAATACCGTCGGAAAATCTTTCACCTCTTAATTTTACCGAGGGACAAATTTTCGGATTTAACTTCCTTGTAAACGATGCTGATTTTTCAAGCCGTGAAAAGGATATAGAATATACCTGGGGAATTTCGGTTGAGAAGGATCCGAGCTCATATGAAGATTTTAAGCTTGTGGGCTTGCAGGAGGCGGCTGACGGTGAAGTTAAAATACCGATTCCGCTGAATTTGGATGGTATAAAGAAAGGAAACGAAGCTGAGGAAACAGCCTTTGAGGATATAAAAGGACACTGGGCGGAGGAACAGATAAAAAGTCTTGCCGCAGCAGGAATTTTGTCCGGGGTAAACGAAAGAGAATTTCAGCCGCAGCGGCTTATAACAAGAGCCGAGTTTACGACCGCTTTGGTTTTGGCAGCGGGAGGAGAAAAGATAAGCTCGGACAGCATTTATTCGGATGTAACGCCGGATTCGTGGTATGCGCCCTTTGTTGCTTCAGCAAAAAAAGCAGGTTGGATTTCGGATGGAATGGCTTTCATCAATTTTTATCCCGATAGACCGATAACAAGGGAAGAAGCGGCATATATGATAAATTGCATGAGGAATAATAAAACTTCGGAATACAAATTTATGGGAAATATATCCGATGTAAAAGACATTGCCGCATGGGCGGCGGAAAGCGTTCAAAATCTTTATAATTCGAAGATTATGGTCGGCGATGAAAACGGAAAGCTTAATCCGAAAAACGGCATGACCCGCGGTGAAGCGGCAAGGTTGATTGCTTTGGCAAAAGAATAGGAGGTATAAGCAATGAAAAAAATAGTAGCAGGTCTTTTGACATTCTCCATGCTTTTCGGAATGTCTCAGGCATACGCCGATGAAGCGGCTTCGGTGAAAGCGTATTTAAAAAGCACTGACGGAAATATGGAGCTTAAAATAAAAATGCCCGACAGCTGCATAGGAAAAGAAGTGTTCGTTTATGTGCTTAATCCGGGAGTGTCCCTTTCTGATTTTGCATATGACGATTATGCAAAGAACATAGGAGTTTTTCAATATACCGCTCAAAAAGAATATGAGGGTGATGAGCTGAAAATTCCGTTCAAAATGAATACGGATAATCAAAGCGGGGGAAACGTTTATAAAATATTTGTAAATGCCATGGATTTGGCGGAAAAGGTGCAGGGTGAATTTACGTATTACGCAAAAACGGAGCGTGAAGCTTTGATAGATGAGCTTAACGGCTTATCAATTACATCCGATTTGGTTGAAAGACTTTATTCGGGCTTTGGTATGCAGTTTTTAACTGTTTACAAAAATACACCTGCGGATTTGATTGTGAAAAACTTGCAGAATATTATGCGGGAAAAAACATCTGCGGACGCCGACACAGTTATCCCGATAATGACGGAAGCGGTTTTGAGAGCAGCGGCGGAAAACGGTAATATAACCTGCGGCGACATGGAGGAGTATAACGATTGTATACGCCTTTCGAATAACTTTTTGGCATATTCGAATCTTAGCGACAACGGCAAAAAGCTGATTACGGATAATCTAAAGGGAAAAGAATGTACTTTGTCCGCCGACTGGACTGCCGCATGTGAGCAAGCAATGCTCGGTGCTCTTATTTACGGGAACAAAACCGAGGGAAACGGAATTGTCGATTTGGTTGTGCAGAAATACAGAGATTACTTTGCGGCACATGGACTTGATTTCAGCGCATATGACCTGTCCAAAAAAGACGCTGTCGGAAAAGCCTTGATTGAGGGCGGTGCAAAGAATTATGCTCCGATGGTAGAAGAAATAAACCGTCTTGCAAAATTAAATCCGCAAGGCACAGCGGGCGGAAATACGGGCGGCAGCTCCGGAGGCAATACCGGAGGAGGAAGCTCGGGAGGAAGCTCCTCCGACAGAAAATCGACAGGCTCAAACGTCAGCTTTCCGACAACATCTGCTCAAACTCCGAGCATTGTGGTATTTTCGGATTTGAACGGCTATGAGTGGGCAAAAAAGAGTATTGAACAATTATTCGAAGCGGGCGTTGTAAGCGGAAAGGAAAACGGAATTTTCGAGCCGAGTTCGAATGTGACAAGGGAAGAATTTGTACAAATGATTTCAAAAGCCTTTAAGCTCCCGACCATTCAGGAGGTAAGCGTTTTCAGCGATGTTTTAAACAACCGCTGGTCGTATGAAGCAATTAAGAATGCGGCAGCCTGCGGCATAGTGAGCGGAAGCGGCGGATATTTTTATCCGAACGAAAATATAACAAGAGAAGACATGGCTGTTATGCTGGTCAGAGCGTTGAAGTACAAAGGGATATACCTGCCGGCAACCTCGGAAAAAGCAGAATTTTCGGACGCGGATAAGATTGCGGAATACGCTTCGGAAGCGGTAAATGCGCTTTATCAAAATTCATTGGTAAACGGAATGGGGGATAACAATTTCGAGCCGAAAAAGAATGCAACCCGTGCCGAGGCAGCGGTAATGCTTTGCAAAGTGACAGAATATGAAGGGAAGTGAATGTATTGAAAAGATTAATAAGTTTACTGCTTTCGGCAGCAATTTGTATCCAGCTTGTGACAACGGTTTCTTATGCTAAGCAAAAAACCGCCGGTGTGGAAAGATTGAGTTATTTGGGATTGACATCATCGGAGATGCTGAGCGGTGAGGGACAACTTGTTACAAAGCAGGAATTTGCAAAATATTTACTTACATTTTTGAAACAAAATAACGTAAGCAAAAGCGAAAAAAGCTATTTTTATGATGTAACTTCAAGCAACGAGTATATATCATACATAAACAGGGCGGTTGAACTGAATTACATAAAGGTAAATATTGATAAAATGTTCCGCCCGACCGACAGAATATCTGCAAAAGAGGCAGGCGATGCGATTATGCGTGCCATGGGATATTCCGCGGCACTGGACAGTATGTCCGTTACTTCGTTTGCATCGGATATTTATTCCGAAATAACCAAAAATGTTGATACAAAAAAAGACGGAATAACGAAAAAAGAGCTTCTTTCGATGTTCAACAATTCGCTTGATGAAAATATGATGATGCTTGAAGATATAGGCAATGTAAAATTTTCGAATGATACTGCCTTTTTGGAGGGGTATTTTAAAGTAAAAACAACCTCGGGAAGAATTAATGCCACAAATATGACATCGCTTGATTCGGAAATCGAATGTTCGCAGGATGAAGTAGCGGCAGACGGCATAGTTTACAAGCTTAGCGCGGATATAACCGACATCAATGATTATTTGGGATATTGGGCGGATATTTATTATTCGGAAAACGGCGGAGAAAAAACAATTTTATATTATGAAATAAAAGATACGGATGAAATTGTTATAAAAGCGGACGATTTTCTTTCGTATAAAGACGGAAAAATTTCGTATACCGATGATAATTACTCCAGAACGAGAAACGTAAATTTAACAAAGGGATTTTATGTAATATATAACGGTGTTTTGCTCGATACCTTTACAAGCGATATTTTCAATATAGACGCGGGCAGCATAGAGCTTGTGGGAAAAAGCGGGCAGTATGACGTTGTAAAGATTTACAGCTATAAGGATTTTGTTGTCGGAGGAGTTTCGGACAAAAAAATCTATTCAAAATTCACGAGCGAAATTATCGACACGGATCAATATGATAAGCTTATTTTAAGAGACCGTTTGGGGCGTGGCATGGATATATCGGAAATTGAGGAGGACACCGTAATTTCTTTCGGGAAAAGCGCCGATTCGACAATGATAATACTCAATGCGTACAAGGAAACGGTTACGGGTATACTGGAGTCGGTTTCATATGAGCCGCAAGGGACTGTCTGGACAGTAAACGGAAAAAAATACCGCGCAGCGGAATCAGCAGAATTACCGAATGCAGAGGCAAACATGAATGTTATACTTTATCTTAATTATCTCGGCAGGATTGCCTATGCACAGCTGTCCGGAAGTACAAGCTGGACATATGCTTATCTGATAAAAGCATATATCGATGACTCGGATACGGAACGCGCATGCGTTAAGGTGTATACGGAATTCGGAGAACTGAAAGATTATCGTCTTGCGGAAAAAGCAATTATAGACGGCAGCAGAAAAAACGGTTATTCGGCAATTTCGGCTTTGTCATATAAAAATCCCGGCGATCTTGAGTCGTCGGATGAGGTTCAGCCGCAGCTTATGAAAATTAAGGTGAATGCGGACGGAGAAATCAAGAATATAGATACTGCCAGACGCGGCGATAATGAAAAGGAAAAGACTACGCTTTCAAAGGATATTTATTACGAAGAAAGACGTTTTATGACCGAGACAAACAGATTATTCGGACTTAACAGCAATGAAAAGATGGATTGCCTTGTAACGGACGATACGAAAGTGTTTATCGTACCGGGAAATGCGGCGGAAGCGCGTACCGAATATGACGCATATTCGGTTGCGGGAAAATCGTATTTTGTAAGAGAAGGAATATATGATATTGACGCATACGATATTGATTACGAAAAAGGCGCACGCGTCGGAGTGGTTTGCGTTCTTTTGAAATCGACAATTCAGGAGCTTGATACGTGCCCGTGGGAAAATATGATGGTGGTAACCGAGAAAAATAAAGTATGGAGCGAAAAATATGAGGCGGTTGTAACGGGAGTAAAAGGTTATCAGTATTCAACCGGAAGCCGCATTTCACTCGAAAGTATTTCGGAAAAGGATATTTTTGCTAATGTTGAGCCGGGAGATATAATCAGATACGGATATGTGAACAGCAGACTGACTACAGCTAAGGTGGATTTTGATTTGTCAAATCATTCGAATAAGTCTATTCATCCGACTGACGCAAGTAACTACAACGGATACCATATTTTTGCTTTGTACATGCTGCTGCCCGCAAAGCTGGTGGATATGTACGGAGGATATATGTATCTTGATTATACTCCGACCGAAAAGAGTACGGCTGCCGGCTGTAAATTTGTATTTGATGTGACTGCGGACAATATAAAAGCCTTTACATTCAATAAAAGTACAAACAAGCTCAGCGAAATTAATAAGGAGGAGCTGAGAGATTATAAGTACAGCATTAACAAAAATGCGGAATTTGTGGTTTATGCAAGCTACGGCGTGCCTAAAATGGTTGTTGTATATTATTAATGTCCGCGAGCAGTATATGCGGTGCATATATTGCCGATGATATTATGATATAAAAAAATCTAAAATCAGAAAGGAAGAAAAAAAATGAAAAAGAAAAGTATTATTTCACTGTTTATTGTGATGAACATGCTGCTGTCGTTAGTTGTGCCCGCTATGGCAAACGATTTGTACGAGATGCAAATGAAATTCACCTCCGGCGGAGAGGAAATAACGTCTATTGCAAATCTGACCGGCTTTGACGCGGAGCTGACAGTTACAAAAGCGGTGGCGGAAAATCAGAATGCGGCAATTATTATTGCCGAGTACGCAAACGGAGGTGCTTTGAAAAAAGTAACAAAAACTCCGATTTCAATTTTAAAATCCGACGAAGTTCAGAATTTTACGGCTTCAATCAGCGGAATTGTACCGTCGGAAAATAATTACGCAAAGGCATATGTGTGGGATATGCAGACCATGACCCCGCTGTGCAATGCGTTTACGCCTACCGAGCCGAATAATCTTTCGGTATCGCTTGACGGAGTTTATTCGCTTTACAATAAAGTAAGCGCAAAGGTAGAAAATGCCGCATCGGGCGACATTTCGTATGAGTGGCTCTATTCCGATACGGAGGACGGAGAATATAAGGCTATGGATTCTGCGGTTGGTGAGTACAGTCTTTTGTCGGACGGCGGAGCGACAATACAGCTTTTGCAGGGAGCGGAGTCGATTACAACAGCTGCAACATCATTCGGACAGGCAAATCCGGCAATTCCGGCAGCTAATGCGGACGGCAGCGGCTACACATGGCTTCAGCCGACAATGGCGACCGGAGCATTCGACGGAGAAAATGCAATATGCGGAAAATATATTAAGGTAAGAGTTACCGACTCGAAGGGCAAGACTGTTGAAAGCGAGCCGCGTAAGGTTGCCGATAAATACGGAGCTGCAAATGAGGAGGTTAATTTCGAGAACAGGCTTGGCTGGAGCAGTGCATATGACGGAAGCTATGATTTTGAAATTGACGGAAAGAGCTTTACATTGCTTGATAGTACCGAAAGCGACTCGTCACGCTATTTTGTGATTGCAAACGATACCTATGGCACATATTGTTATAATTTCGGTCAGCAGTGGGGACAGGAATGGGTTAAGCAAACATTTTATACTTTTGCTCATTATATGAATGGAACAGGCTCAAATCTCAGTTTGCCGGAGAAAATAAAGGAACATATCGATAATGAGCATTATTGGCTGAGTGAACAGCCGGTTAATGCCCCAAAGAGCGGAATGTATCAGTTTGCGGTTAAGGCGGGAATTGCAGTTCCGTCTGCGGCAGAATTTTTTGAATACGGACCGAAAATATCAAAATTAAGGGGAGATTATTCTCAGTTTTGGACAAGAACTCCGTGTGGCTTCGGAACTGATTATGTATCCGCTTATGACAGAATGGCAATTGTCAATCCGTCGGCGGGCTACGTACTTGACGCAAACACATATTCTGAAACCAATTATATCAGACCGGTGTTCTACCTGGACAGAAACTTCTTTAAGGAAGTTAAGATTGATAACGGAGGCAGCGAGCTTATGAATATGATAGCTGCCGAATACAGCGAGGAGGAGCTTAACAAAATTTACGGAACAACTCCGCTTACGAAGGTATCAACAAAAGGTATTTACGAGCTTTACAACACTGTTTCTGCAGAAACGGATTATAACGGACTTAAGCCTCTTACATATACATGGCTTTATTCGGATATTATTGACGGCGAATATAAAGCTTTGGATACGTCGGTAGGAGATACGTCTCTTGTTTCGGAGGGCGGAAAGAGTATAAGACTTTTGCAGGGAGCGGAGTCGATTACATCGGCTGCACCGTCATTCGGACAGGCAAATCCGGCAATTCCGGCATATAACGCGGACGGCAGCGACTTCACATGGCTTCAGCCGACAATGGCGACCGGAGCATTTGACGGAAGCAATGCAGTATGCGGAAAATATATTAAGGTAAGAGTTACCGACTCGAAGGGCAAGACTGTAGAAAGCGAGCCGCGCAAGGTTGCCGACAAGTCGGGAGAAGCAACCACGGAAAAGAATTACCAGAACAGACTTGGCTGGAGCAGCGCATATGACGGAAGCTATGATTTTGAAATTGACGGAAAAAGCTTTACATTGCTTGATAGTACCGAAAGCGATTCATCACGCTATTTTGTGATTGCTAATGATACCTACGGAAACTACAGTTATAATTTCGGTGGACAGTGGGGACAATCGTGGGTTAACCAAACCTTCTATACTTTTGCTCATTATATGAACGGAACAGGCTCAAATCTCAGTTTGCCGGAGAAAATAAAGGAACATATCGATAATGAGCATTATTGGCTGAGTGAACAGCCGGTTAATGTTCCGAAAAGCGGAATGTATCAGTTTGCGGTTAAGACGGGAATTGCAGTTCCGTCCGCGGCAGAGCTTTTTGAATACGGACCGAAAATATCGAAATTAAGCGGAGATTATGCTTGGTTTTGGACAAGGACGCCGAGTGGAGACGGAACGTCAACAGTAAGCGCATCGGATAGAATGGTTATTGTTAATCCGGCGGCACAGTTTGTACTTGACGCGACTATTTATTCAAATTCCGGAGCTATCAGACCTGTGTTCTACCTGGATAAGGACTTCTTTAAGACGGTAAAAATCGGTAATGCGGGAGCAAATCTTATAGAGCAGATTAAGCAGGATTACAGCTCGGGGGAACTCGAAAGCCTGTATGGAACAAGCGATTATGACACGGTGATGTCGGGAGGTACTGTCGGAAATTTTAGCTTAAGCGGCATTTTTGAAAGCTATCAGACGATAGGCTTTGATGCTGCTTTGCTGAATCTTTCGTCTCCCGCGTATAAGTGGGAACGTGCCGACAAGCCGAACGGTGAATTTACGGCAATTGATGGCGAAACGGCAGAGGTATATACTACCTCTGCCGCAGATGCCGGCAAATATATCCGTCTTGTTATAACCGACGGAGCAAAAGAATATGTATCGACAGCAAAGTTTATAGAGTCGTTTTGGAATTTCAGACAAGTAAACGGTAGCATAAAGAATGTTTTGAAAAATTCAAAGGCAGAGTATGAATTTTCGGTTGACGGAAAGCAGTATTTGCTGCTTAATACTACCGGCAACAGTGATGCGATGTATCTTATAATGAGCAAGCAGTGCGCCGATCAAAGACCGTTTACCGATTCGATTGCAACGCAGACTCAGATTCTTACGACAAATGACGGAGTTGTAGGTAAGTGGCTTAATGAGGATTATTTTAATTCATTGCCGGCAGCAATGAGGGAAACAATTGACAAAAATCACACCTGGAAGATAGACATTCCGATGTGGAATTATGATAACGAAACTACAATAACTGCGGGAATTGTTCTCCCGGCAGTAAATGATTTGAAAAAGTATAAAAATATAATCGGCATGGGAGACGCGGACAGCGAAAGCTGGTGGACACGTTCGCCGTACGGCAGAATGGGCGATGACGGTAACTGGGTTATGAATGTCAGCTACAAAAACGGAGAAGCGGTTTTAAAAGGAACTCATTCGACGGCTACCTCCGGAGTCAGACCGATTTTCTATGCAAACAGTGAATTTTTCAACAAAGTTAAGCTTTCCTCCGCAGGCAGCGAGGTATTAAAGCATGTGCAAAAATCGGCACTTTATTCGGATACCGAATGGAAAGCACTGAATCAAATCATAAAAAACGGAATTATCATAAACATTTCGAAAAACTTTGATTCAAAAGAAAAAACAGCGGATATGAGTGTTTCGTTTGATGTGGAACGAATGAACAGCGCAGAGTATACTATTTCTTATTCTTGCAACGGAGCGGCGGAGGAGCCTATAAAGGTTGCGGTTGACAAAAAGATAAAGGATACGATTCCGCTTACCTTCCCGGATATCAAAAACGGAACAAATAATATTTTTGTGTCGGTGGAATGCGACGGAAATACAATTGTCAGCAAGGCTACCGAAACGCTTGTTACAAGCGGATACACAGGTGAAGTCGGCGACGCGGCAACTATGAAGGGATATGTCGGCTTTATGGGATATAACGGAACTGATTTCCTTGAAAATTCCGTAAAAAGCGGTGCAAAAATTTCGAGAACAAATATTAACTGGAATCAAATTGAAGACGGTCAGTCAGGCAGAGGAAAAGGCGAATACGACTGGGACGAAATGGACAGCGTTATGATGCCGCTGCTGGAAAACGGCATCGAGCCTATTGTTCTTTTAACCTACGATAACAAACAATTCTATGGAGTTGACGAAGATACAAAACAGGCACTTTGGTCAAAGGAAGAAATCGACGGTATGGCAGCTTACGCAAAGGCTGTTGCTCTTCACTATAAAGAAAAAGGGTATACGCTTAAATATTTTGAATTTTGGAATGAGCCGAATGCAAAATTCTGGCTGCCGCTTCCGCTCGGACATGCGACCTATACCGAAGCGATGAAGGTTGTTACCAATTCAATAAAGAGTGTTCTTCCGGAGGCGGTTGTAATCGGCGGAGCGCTGTCACATAACGACCCAAGATGGATGAAATGGCTTAATGCAAATGTGTATGAGTTTGCGGATGGTTTTTCGTATCACCCTTATGTTTCAGGCAGCACGTCCAAGGTGTATATAGATAACGCCGGGGACGGAGAAGCGGCAAGCTTTGTTGAACGCTGTGAGGCAATGAACGATGTCGGCTTAAAGTACGGAGGCTGGAAACAAAACTGGATTACCGAATTCGGAGTATCGAGCAACAAAAGCGAATACGGATTTACCGAGGAAGAGCAAGCGAGTGAGCTTGTAAAAGAAAGCATTCTTGCGGACTCGGCAAATGTGGACGCAAATACGGTTTACAGCTATATGAACTGGTACAATCCGAGTGCGTCGAATGTTGATAACGACTATGAGAGTAACTGGGGAATAGTTAAAAACAACGGTGATTTGAAAAAATCTTATGTTTCAATGCAGGCAATGATGAACATACTCGGCGGAGCCGCATATATCGGTAAAATCGAAGAAAACGGCACGGATATGTATGTTTACCTTAAGAACGGAAAAACAATTGCGGCGGTTTGGAACAAAACAAATGCAACACTTAATTTGCAGGGAACGGCAGCGATTGTTGATTTGAACGGAAATATTGTTTCGGAAAATGCGTCGTCTGCCGATATTACAAACGAGCCGAAATATCTGCTTAATTTAAGTGCGTATTATTTGAATCGCGCGCTTGCTTCGACTTACAGTCAAAGAATTACAAACGATTTGAGTGCGGCGGGACTTGATAGTCTTTCGGCAAGTTTTGATTCGGTAAAGGCAAAAGTTTCGCAAATTGCATTCTCCTCCGATGTGCAGGATTTATCGGATATTATTTCGGAGCATTATGCCGCTGCGGCTTCCATTGCAGCAAACAGAGGAGCATTAACGGACAGTCAGCTTTCGTCGGCACTTTATATAATTCACAATGCGGGCAAATATCTTTTGGGTTATACTATGATAAATAATTCCGCACCGAATGCCGCAAAAGGACGGGCAGATTATGAAAATCTTCTTGCGAGTGTAAAGGAAAAAGAAAACTTAACAATTGCCGGCCTTATGCCTTATACCCGCGCAATACTTACAATGGCGGACAGATATTTGACATATGCCGAAAAAACCGCAAAACAGACAGGTGATTATGCGGCTTCCGTTTCAAAGGCTTATTACGCAATCGCGGATAAAATTATCGGTATGGCGGAATTAATGCTTGCAAATGAAACAGCGGGAAGTGACAATTTGTCAATTCAGATTCCGTACTACGACCAAAAGCTGAATTTATATGATACTGACGGAAACAAGAGTGAGGATCGTTATTATCCTTGCACACTTAAGGTTACTGTTTACAATTTCGGTGAAACGGCTATCGAAAATGCAACGCTGGAGCTGCAAAATAATAAAGGCAGAGCAATCGGAACGGGTACTTTCAGTCTTGCGGCGGGCGAAAGCATACAAGTGCCGATAGAAATAAAGTATGCGGGAAAACTCGACACACTCTTCGGAACAACACTAAGTACAGGGAAAACCGTGTATACTTTCTTAAAGGCTGTTGCAAAGCAAAACGGAAATGTATTTGCGGAGCGTTTTGTTGAGGTTTCGAAGGATAATTACCAAATTGGTATTTTGACTGAATAAAATATTGGCTCTGTAGGGGAAATGTGTCGATTAAAAAAATCGGTACATTTTCCCGATGACCTTGTCAGAAAGGGAAACTAAATGAATACTGTTCGTATACCGATATTTACTTCGGATAATGATATTTTAAATAAAGCTTTTAGAACGGCTTTTTCGGATTTGGTGTCAAATATTGCGCCGTACGGCGAAAAAAAGGAGAATGTCTTTTTGGCAGGCTCATGATATGATACTCCGTGGACGCGTGATGCGGCAATAAATACATGGAACTGCTGCGGACTTTTGGCAGGAGATATTGCAAAAAACACTCTTCTGTCGGTATTGGAAGAAAACAGCGGTGAAATTATGATAGGCAGGGAATACTGGGATGCGGTAATCTGGATAATCGGCGCATGGTATGAATATTTGTATACCGGCGATAAGACTTTTTTGGAAACGGCGCTTAGGGCAGGTGAAAATTCAATAAAATATTTTGAAGAAACAGAGTTTTCAAAAGAGCTTAATTTGTTCAGAGGACCTGCCTGCTACGGAGACGGTGTATCTGCATATCCGGATATGTACGTCGGGGACGGAAGCGGAATAATCCGTTTTGTGACGTCCTATCCCGATAAGCTGGCTGAAACAGGCATCGGAATACCGATGTATACTCTTTCAACCAACTGTCTTTATTATTATTTATATGTGATTTTAGACAAAATGAGAAAAACTCTCGGAAAAGAATGTGCATATAAGGATAAATCGGAAAAAATGAAAAATGCGGTAAACAGGTATTTTTGGAATGAAGAAAAGGGTCTGTACAGGTATATAGCCGATGATTTCGGAGGATGCGATTCGGCAGAAAATCTCGGTCAAAGCTTTGCGGTTTTGTTCGGGATTGCCGACCGTGAGCAGTCAAAAAAAATCATGGAAAAGACATATATCACGCCGAATGGTATACCGTGCGTTTGGCCTAATTTTAAAAGATATGATGACAATCACGGCTTCGGCAGACATTCCGGTACGATTTGGCCGCATATAGAGGGCTTTTTTGCTGACGCGGCATGCAAATGCGGGCGTACGGATATATTTGAAAACGAGCTTCTGTTAATGGCAAAAAAAGCTGTTCGCGACGGAAATTTTGCGGAAATTTATCATCCGTATACCGGAGAAATTTACGGCGGAATACAGGAGCATAACAACGGCGGAATAAGAGAATGGGAGTCGGTGTTAAAGCAAACCTGGAGTGCTTCGGGATTTATCAGAATGATAATTTTTGATTTATTCGGAATGGAATTTTCGGAAAATGAAATTCTCATAAATCCTGCAAATTTAGCGTCGGTAAAGGAATGCAGACTCGATAATATTAAATGGAAGGATTGTATTTTGTCCGTTTCGGTAAAAAGAAACGGTGAAAAAGGCTTTAAGATTAACGGCAAAAAATACAAGCAAAATATTTTTAAACCGAGTAAAGATAAGGAATATTTAATTGAAATAAATATATAATTTTGGGAGGAAATATGATGAAGTTAAGAAAAACAATTTCGCTCACGCTTGCGGCACTTTTGCTGGCAGCTGCTTCGGGATGCGGAAACGGAGAGGAAAGCGGCAAAATTAACTTGAA